>RFPF01000104.1 GCA_009926295.1 Planctomycetia bacterium | reverse complement strand
GGGATCGACGTCGATCCCGCGGTCGGGCCGCTCCTCGCGCTCGCCTCGCGTCCCGGCGACGCCGTGTTCCGCCTGCGCGGCCTGTGGACCCTGCACTCGCTCGACAGGCTGCCGCGCGACGTGTGCGCGACCGCCCTCGACGATCCCGACGAGCACGTCCGTGCCTGGGGGGTGCGGCTTCTCACCGACGAACTGCCGCTCGACACGGCGACGGGCCTCGTGCGGGCCGATACGGAGCCGCGCGCACCCGGCCTCGTCGACACGCTCGCGCGGCTGGCGTCGAGCGACCCTTCCGCGCTCGTGCGGCTGGCCCTCGCATCGTCGCTGCAGCGGCTTCCCGTCGCCGACCGACCACGGCTCGCGGCGGCCCTTCTCGGCCACGACGAGGATGCCGCCGACCACAACCTGCCGGCGCTCGTGTGGTTCGGGTTGATGCCGTTGGCGGAGCGAGACCCGGTTGCGCTCGTGCAGCTGGCGGTCGAGGGCCGCTTCCCGGCCGTCAGGGCGTGGACGGCGCGGCGTGTCGGGGAACTCGCGGCCCGGCGGCCCGAGCCGATCGCCCGTCTGCTCGAACTCGGCACCAGCGCTCCTTGCGACGCCCAGGCCGACCTCCTCGCGGGGCTGGCGGCGGGGCTCACCGGCCAGCGGCGGGTGCGGAAGCCGGCCGCCTGGGACCGGTTCGTGGCGTCGCTCGGGGTGGATGCCGGCGCGGGGTCCACGGTCCGCTCCCTGGCGGTTGTGTTCGGCGACGGGCAGGCCCTCGACGAGGTGCGGCGGCTCGCGCTCGATCCGAGGTCCGATCTGCCCACCCGCAGGCGGGCGCTCGAGTCGCTCATCGAGGCTCGGCCCGCGGACCTCCGCGAGGTGTGCGAGAGGCTGCTCGACGAAAAGTTTCTCAATACGACGGCCCTCGCCGGCCTGACAAGGTTCGACGACGCGGGCATCGGCCGGAGGCTGGCGGCCGCCTACAAGCGGTTTCATCCGGTCGACCGCCCCGCCGTGATCGAGGCGCTCGTGTCGCGTCCCTCATTCGCGCCCGCCCTGCTGGAACTGCTCGAGAAGGGCGTCGTCGCGCGCGGCGACCTGTCGGCCGCGCAGGCGCGGCAGATCGTGGCGCTCGGCGATCCCGCGTGCACCGCCCGGCTCGTCGCCGCCTGGGGCGAGGTGCGTGAATTGCCGGACGACAGGCGGGAGACGATCGAACGCCTCAAGCGGACGCTCACGCCGGAGCGGCTGGCGACGGCGGCGCCGACCCGCGGGCGGCAGCTGTTCTCGAAGCACTGCGGGGCGTGCCATCGGCTGTTCGGGAGCGGCGGGGAGATCGGGCCGGACCTGACCGGAGCCGACCGGAGAAACCTCGATTACCTCCTCACCAACGTCGTCGACCCGAGTGCCGTGGTCACGAAGGACTTCCTCGTGACGCGGTTCGTGCTCGCCGACGGCCGCGTTCTTTCCGGCATCGTGGCAGGGGAGAACGAGGCGACGCTCACCGTGCAGACCGCGCAGAACCGACATTCGATCGCGCAGGAGGACATCGAGGTCCGGGAGCCGTCGCAGGCTTCCCTGATGCCCGACGGGCTGCTCCAATCGTTGGAGGAGCAGGAGATCGTCGATCTGGTGGCCTACCTCGGGTCTGATTCGCAGGTTTCCACCGGGAATCCGCGGCCTCCGGAGTGATCGCGACCTTCCGGCCGGCGGGCCGTTCAATTCGGCGGCGGCCGGGCGTGCCGGACCGCACAAATGCCACGTACGGGAGGACTTCGCAGATGACATCGACCGCAGAAAAGCGCCGGGCTGTGGCTGCACTTGCGGCCGAGCGGGATGCCCGCGGCTCCCGCAGCCGAACGCTGAAGCGCTGCCTGGCCGTCCTTCTGGCGCTGCTGTTGATCGCGTTCCCTTCGCTCTGGGCGTTGGGTTTCTTTTCGAGCCCCCGCGCCGTGGCCGAGGTGCGGCAGCTGGTCGACAGGCAGGTGCTCGAGTACGAGCGGATCGCGCGGGGCGAGGTGCCGTACGAGTCGGCGCCGAGTTTCGGGCCGATGATGGAAAAGATGCGGGATCTGCCCCGGGAGCAGCGCGAGCAGGTCGGCCCGGAGATGGGGCGGCTCTTCCAGGCCCGCGAGCGTGCCGAACTGGCGTCGTATTTCAGGCTTCCGCCCGCCGATCGGCAGGCGGGATCGGCGGATCAAGGCCGAGGAGGAACGCCGCAAGGCCTGGCAGGCGGAGCGGGAAAAGCGGAATCAGCAGCAGGCGGGCGCTGGTGGGCCGGGCGGTGATCGCGGTGGCGATCGTGGAGGCGGAGGCGCCAACACCGGCGGCGGACGGCCGGGCGGCGGCCGCACCGAAGAGGGCCGCAACGACCGCTCCAAGCGGCGGATCGACCAGTCGACTCCGGAGCAGCGGGCCCAGGCGACCGAATATCGCCGCGCGATGGACGTGCGCCGCACGCAACTCGGGCTCCCGGCGGGCGGCCGCCGGGGCGGGTGACCGGCCTGCGCGCGACCGTCAGCCTGCTGCGGACTTCACGGCCCGCGTCACGATGGCGCGGAGTTTCGGCTCCGCCGAGCGGGCCACGGCGAGGATCTTCTCCACCGTCGCCGCCTCCAGCGCGTCCGGCAGGCACATGTCGGTGATCACCGAGATGCCGAGCACCTCCAGACCGGAGTGGACGGCGACGATCACCTCGGGCACGGTCGACATTCCCACCACGTCGGCCCCGATCCCGCGCAGAAACCGGTATTCTGCCCGGGTCTCGAGGTTCGGTCCCGTCACCGCGACATACACGCCCCGGTGGGCCACGAAGTTCTCCCGGCGGGCCACCTCCAGCGCCTCGTCGATGAGCCGCGGCGTATAGGGGGCCGACATGTCGGGGAACCGAGGCCCGAGCCGCTCGTCGTTGATCCCGACGAGCGGGTTGTCGTTCATGAGATTGATGTGGTCGTCGATCACCATCAGGTCGCCGGTCCGGAAGTGCGGATTGAGCCCGCCGCACGCATTGGTCACGATCAGCCGGCCCGCTCCGAGTCGCCGGAGGACCCGCACGGGAAACGTGATCTGGGCGAGGGGATAGCCTTCGTAGGCGTGCTGGCGGCCCTCCATCACCACCACCGGCACGCCTTCGAGGCGGCCGCAGACCAGCTGGCCCGCGTGGCCGTGCGCGGTCGAGCGGGCGAAGTGCGGGATCTCGTCGTACGGGATCGTCACTTTCTCGGTGATCGCTCCCGTGACGCCGCCGAGCCCGCTGCCGAGGATCACGCCTGCGGCCGGTGCATGGGGCCACCGCGCGGCGATCGCGGCGCAGGCCTCGGTGATCTTGTCGTACTGGTCGAGCATGCGGTCCCTCGCGAAGTGGGCGCGCCGCCTACTCGTTGCCGAGCAACGCCCGGAAGTCGGGCCGCTCCCGCAGCGAGTCGAGGTCTGGGTCGACCTCGAGGTGCGCCAGGTCGTCGTAGCCGAGAAGGATCGCCGACGAGAGCGAATCGATCGCCTCGTCGGGCAGTCCGGCCAGGGCCAGCGAACAGGCGAGATTGTAGCGGGCGAGGGAGTCCCTGGGCAGCAGCGCCACGAGTCGGCGGTCGACCTCGAGTGCCCGCTGCACGTCGCCCTTTCTGGCCACGAGTTCACCGAGCGTCCGCAGCACCTCGACCGAATCGCCGTTGCGGGCGAGGAGCTTCTCGAAGAAGTCGACGTCGAAGTCGAGCTGGCTCATCCGGCCGAACCAGTCGCTCGTGCGGGTGCGGGCCATCGGGGCCTCCGATCGCTACTTCTTCTTGGCCGGCGCCTTCGCGGGCGGCGGGGCGGGCTCGGCTTCGTCGGGATGGTCCCAGTCGGGGTCGTTCGCCTCTTCCTCGAAATCGTCGTCGAAGTCGTCGTCGAAGTCGTCGAAGCTCGACTCCTCCTCCGGCAGCGGCTGGCCGACGTCGAGGTCGTCGTCGTCCTCGAGATCGTCGTCCTCGGGATCGGCGGCCACGATCGTCGGGATGGAACGGAGCGCTGTGGGCATCAGGGGCGGGATCCCGGAGGGCGGAACGCGGTCAAAGAAAACATTTTCCGCCCGGCCGAGTCAAGGCAGATGCCGTCGTCGCCCGGGCAGGGGAGTATAGGCCGTTCAGGTGTGGTAGTCGGCGTTCAGGTGGACGTATTCGGCCGTAAGGTCGCTCGAATAGAAGCGGATCGCGGCCGGGCCGGCGTGGACCTCCAGCTCGATCAGCGTCTCGCGAGCCGCCTTGATCGATGCTGAAACCAGGTCGGCGTCGAAGGAGACCGGCTGGCCGTTCTCGAAGAGGAGGGTCCCGTTGAGCCGCAGCACGAGCCCGTCGGGGTCGAACGGCACGCCGGAATACCCGGCCGCCGACACGATCCGCCCCCAGTTCGGGTCGGCTCCATGGATCGCCGTCTTGACCAGCGGGCTGTCGGCCACGGTGCGGGCGATCTGCCGGGCCTCGTCGCGGGTGCGGCAGCCCCTCACCTCGACGCGGAGCACGTGGGTGGCGCCCTCGCCGTCGTCGGCGATCTCACGGGCGAGCGCCTCGCAGGCGTCGGCGAGGGCGCGGCCGAAGGCGTCGAGGTCGCGGCCTGCGAGCGGAGCGCCCCCGGCAGCTCCGTTGGCGAGAAGGAGGACGGTGTCGTTGGTGCTCGTGTGGCCGTCCACACTGACGCAGTTGAACGTCGCCTCCGTCGCCTCGGCCAGGAGTCGCTGCGCATCGGCAACCCCGAGGGCGGCGTCGGTGAGGATCACGCCGAGCATCGTCGCCATCCGCGGGCCGACCATCGCCGCTCCCTTCGCCATGCCGAACAGCGAGTGGCTGCGACCACCGGCCTGGAACGACGACCCGGCCAGCTTCGGCCGCGTGTCGGTCGTCATCATGCCACGTGCGGACGCGACGACCGCGTCGGCGTCGCTCGCGAGCTGGCTGGCGACCATGGCGATCCCAGCCTCGATCTTCTCGAGCGGCAGGAACTCGCCGATGATCCCGGTCGAGAGCACGAGCACGCTCTCGCTGGGAATCTCGAGCGCCGCGGCGGCCGCCGCCGCCATCGCGGCGGCGTCCTCGAGGCCGCGGGTGCCCGTGCAGGCGTTTGCGTTGCCGGAGTTCACCGCGATCGCGCGGAAGCCCGTTCCCGGCGTGCGGGCCCGGTCGTAGGCCACCGGCGCGGCGAATACGAGGTTGGTCGTGTAGACGCCCGCCGCGGTGGCCGGGTGGTCGGACAGCACGAGCGAGATGTCCTCGCGGGTGGGGTTGCGCTTCAGCCCGGCGTGCGCGCCGGCGACGCGGAAGCCGCGGGGGAGCGGCGGAATCGGCAGGCGGACGGGCGTTTCGGTGATGCTCATGGCGGCGTTCAGGGCAGGCCGAGCGCTTCGGGCAGGCCGAACACGCAGTTGAGGTTCTGGACGGCGGCGCCCGCGGCGCCCTTCACGAGGTTGTCCTCGCAGCTGATGAGGAGCACGCGGCCGCGGACGACGCGGGCGGTGACGTCGATGAAGTTCGTGCCGACGGTATCCTTCGTCGCCGGCAGGTGGTCGACGATCCGCACGAACCGCTCGCCGGCGTAGGCCTCGCGAAGGATGTCCATCACGTCGGCCTCGGCGATCTCACGGCGTGGACGGACGTAGATGGTGGAGAGTATGCCGCGGTCCATCGGGGCGAGCTGGGGCGTGAAGATGACCTGCGGACGGACGCCGGCGAAGCGGGCGACGATCTGCTCGATTTCCGGCGTGTGACGATGCCGGCCCACGTTGTAGGCCGACATGCTCTCGTTGCATTCCGGAAAGTGCGTGGTCAGCTTCGGAGACCGCCCGGCGCCGCTGACGCCGCTCTTGGAGTCGACGATGATGTCGTCCGTGTGGAACAGTCCGCTTCGCATGAGCGGAGCGAGGGGGAGGATGGCCGATGTGGCATAGCAGCCGGGGTTCGCCACGAGCTGCGCCCCGGCGATCCGGTCGCGGAAGAGTTCGGGCAGTCCGTAGACCGTGCCGCCGAGCCGGCCGGCGTCGGGATGCTCGTGCCCATACCATTCCAGGTAGGTCGCTGCGTCGTCGAGGCGGTAGTCGGCGCTGAAGTCGATCACTGTCGCGCCCGCCGCCAGCACGCGGGGGATGATCTCGGCGCTCGCGCAGTGCGGCAGGCAGGAGAGGACGCAACGGGCTCGCTCGCCGACCTCTTCGGGCGCAAGGTCCTCGAGGGGGAGGTCGAGCCTGCCGACGAGGCTCGGGTGCACCGTCGAGATCGGCGGGCGGCCCTCCTGCCGGCTCGTGACGGCGACGATCCTCGCCTCGGGGTGCCGGAGGAGAAGCCGGATCGCCTCCAGCGCGGTGTAGCCGGTGGCTCCGAGGATGGCGACGTCGCTACACCGCGCTGGAGGCGATCCGGCTTCTCCTCCGGCACCCCGAGGCGAGGATCGTCGCCGTCACGAGCCGGGTCTCGATCAGGCGGACCAGCCACGCCGCCACCGCCGCCTTCGTCCCGGACCTGCCGCCCACGCGGGCGTGCGTCCGGTCGTACACGGTGAGCGCCGTTCGGCTCGCGTCGACCGCAGACAGGTCGTTGACGGCGATCAGATCGCAGCGTTTCGTCGTGATCTTCTCGAGGGCCCGTGTCGGATCGGCGTCGGGCTCGAGCGCGAAGGCGACCATCCACTGCCCGCCGCGGGCCCGGCGCGCGACCGTCGCGATCACGTCGACCGTCGGCTTCAGCCTCAGGGTGAGCGTCGTTCCCTGCCGGGGGATCTTCCCGCGCACCCGCCGCTCGGGCTCGAAGTCGCAGGGCGCGGCTGCGGCGATGACGCCGTCGACGTGGGGAAGCCGTGCGAGGCAGGCGGCGAGCATCTCGGCGGTCGTCAGCACCCGTTCCACGCACACGCCGCGGGGATACTCCACTGCGACCGGGCCGCTGACGACGATCACCTCGTGTCCGGCGGCCCGGGCCGCCTTGACCAGCGCCAGGGCCATCCGCCCGCTCGAGGCGTTGGTGAGGAATCGCACGTCGTCGATGGCGGCGCGGGTCGGGCCGGCGGTGATCAGGATGCGGGCCATGCGGCGGTCGGGCTCAACGGGGGCCGTCGCCGCGGGGCCGTGCGGCGAGCGTGTCGCGGATCACGGAGGCGATTTCACCGGGCTCGGCCATTCGGCCCGTGCCCTGCTGGCGGCACGACAGCCATCCGGTGCCGGGCTGCACGATGAGGCCCCCGTCTTCCGACACCCGTCGCACGTTGCGCTGCACGGCGGGCTTCGCCCACATCGCCGAGTTCATCGCGGGCGCATAGAGCACGGGGCAGGTGGCGCACAGCAGGAGCGTGGTGAGCAGATCGTCTGCCGCGCCCGTGGCCACCTTGGCGAGCAGGTCCGCCGAGGCCGGCGCCACGACCACGAGATCGGCCCGCGCGGCGAGTTCGATGTGGCCTCCGAGCGGGAACGACGCCGGGTCGAAACTGCGGCTCGCCACGGGACGGCCGGTGAGGGCTGCGAACGTGGCCGCACCGACGAACCGCCGCGCGTTCCGCGTGAGCACGGCCGTGACGCCCGCCCCCTCCTGGACGAGCAGGCTCGCCAGTGCGGCGGCCTTGTAGGCGGCGATGCCCCCCGACACGCCGAGAACGATCTCACGCCCCGCGAGCATTCAGCCCTACAGGATGGAGGTGTCGAAGTCCAAGGGTCCGCCCGCCTCGGGCGACTCTCCGGTGATGCGGAGGTTCGACGAGGTGTCGAGAAAGATCTTGTCCTGCTTGATCTCCTCGATCACGATCTGCATCTTGTCGTCGGAGTCGATGTCGACGAGCGGCCGGCCTCCGGCGTTGAGGGCGACGAGCCGCTTCTGGATGAGGGTGGAGAGCTTGAAGCGGCCTCCGACCTTGTTGACGATCTCCTCTTCGCGCAGGTCGTCGATCATGCGTGGGCTCCTGAGTGGGCTGGTGTCGGGTGGGTGGGGAGGCCTGCGTCGGCCAGGATGCGTTTGATCGAATCGACGGCCGCCTCGAGATTCTCGTTGACGACGCGGTGCTGGTAGCGGTGGGCCTCGAGCAGTTCTCGTCGCGCGACCTCCAGCCGCCGCGCCATCGCCTCCGGGCTCTCGGTGCCGCGGCCGGTGAGCCGCTCTTCGAGCTGGTCGGGATGTGTTGGCTCGACGAAGATCGTCACCGCCTCAGGATACCTTCCCAAAATCGAAAGTGTACCCTCCACGTCGATCTCCAGCACCACCCACGCGCCGGCCGCGAGCCTGGGCTTCACTTCGGCCACGAGCGTGCCGTACCAGTGCTGCCGCCCGTACACCTGGCAGCACTCGAGGAACTCCCCGGCGGCCCGGCGTTTTTCGAACTCTGCGGCCGAGAGGAAGTGGTAATCCACGCCCTCCTTCTCGCCGGCCCGGGGCGGACGGGTGGTGGCCGACACGCTGGGGACGAGCTGCGGGAGGTCGGTGAGCAGCCGTCGCAGGATCGAGGTTTTGCCGACGCCGGAGGGGCCGGAGATGACGACGAGTTTGCCTGGACGGGGTGCCATCCGGACGTTCTACCGCAGCGACGGGCGGGTTGAAAAGCCGGCCGCCCGCACTACTCGACGTTCTGCACCATTTCGCGGAGCCGCTCGATCCGGGTTTTCGTGTCGACCACGGCGTGGGCGATCGCGACGTCCGGCGACTTGGCGGCGATCGTGTTGGCCTCGCGGGCGATTTCCTGGGTGAGAAAGTCGAGCGTCCGGCCCGGGGAGTCGTCGCCGAGGAGCCGCTCGAACTGGTCGAGATGGCTCTCGAGCCGCACGAGCTCCTCGGCGATGTCGGCCCGGTCGGCGAGCAGCGCGATCTCGCGGGCCACCTCGGCATCGCCGAGCGACACGCCCCGTGTGGCGAGCACCCTGCCGACACGCTCCTCCAGCCGCCGGCGATGCTCGTCGAGCATGCTCGGAACCCGCGTGCGGATAGCGGCGATGAGGCCGCGGAGTTCGCCACAGGTCGCGAGCATGTCTCGGGCGAGCGCGGCGCCCTCGGTGCGCCGCATCGCATCGAGGCCGTCGAGGGCCTGCCCGACCGCCCGCGACACCAGCGGCCACGTGCGGTCGAGCGCGTCGCTCGCCGGAAGATCGTCGGCGAGGATGCCGGGCAGCGAGAGCAGGGCATCGATCGACTTCGGCAGGGAGAGGTCATGCCGGCTGCAGAATGTTTCGAGCTGGCCGAGGTAGGCCTCGAGCTGCCCAGCGTCGAGAGAACGGGCTGGCGGAGCGGCCGACCCGGTGACGTCGAGCGTCATCTGCACGGCACCACGCCGCACGCGCTGCCGCACGGCCGCCTCGAT
>RFPF01000103.1 GCA_009926295.1 Planctomycetia bacterium | reverse complement strand
ATCCTGCCTGCGCTGGTCATCTCACGCCGGCTCCCGGGACACGGGGAGCCCGAAGCCTCCCGTATTCGTAGGCGCCATGAACTTTCGGCGGAGACGGTCGGTGGGCACGCGCAGACGAAGGGAGTCGTTGAGGACTATCGGCGTCTGATCAAAACCCACGAGAAAGAAACTCTCAACACGACCGGAGTCGAGCATGTCTACCGCCGGCTCCGAATGCGGGCAATTTCTACCTGCCCTACCGTCCGGCGACGGGATCGGGGAGCCCGAAGCCGGCGCGAACGTTTTGAGAGCGCCGTGATACAACAGCGGGCTTCCAGGAGCGTCTCATGGCCGATGTGATTCCGAAAGTCGTCGTGGTTGGCCGACCGAACGTCGGCAAGTCGAGCCTGTTCAACTGGCTCGTCGGGAAGCGGATCGCGATCGAGGATCCGACCGCGGGCGTGACCCGTGATCGCCTCGTGCAGCGGATCGAACTCGACGGGCGGATCGTCGACCTCGTCGACACCGGCGGCATGGGATTCGACGATCCCGACGGACTGACGGCGCAGATCGACGCGCAGATCGAGTCGGGTCTGGCCGAGGCGGCCGTCGTGGTATTCGTGGTCGAGGTGCGGAGCGGCCTCCTGCCGGCGGATCGGGAGGTCGCGGCCCGGCTGCGGAAGAGCGGGGCGAGCGTCCTGCTCGTGGCCAACAAGGCCGACGACCCCAAGTTCGACGTGCAGGCCCACGAGTTCGATTCCCTGGGCTTCGGCCCTCCGCTCGTCGCGAGCGTGCGGCAGAATCGCAACCGCGACGATCTCGTGGAGGCGGTCGTCGAGCGGCTGCCCGAGGCGTGGCCCGAGGAGGCGGAGCAGGCCGAATTGCCCGAGATGAAGCTGGCGATCGTGGGCCGGCGCAACGTCGGCAAGAGCACGTTCGTGAACGCGTTGGCCCGCGAGGAGCGGGTGATCACGAGCCCCGTCGCGGGCACGACCCGCGACAGCGTCGACGTGCGGTTCGAGGTCGACGGACATTCATTCATGGCCATCGATACGCCGGGGCTGCGGCGGGCGAAAAGCCGCAAAAGCGACCTCGACTTCTATTCGACGCACCGCGCCCAGCGGAGCATCCGCCGTGCCGACGTTGTGCTCGTGTTCTTCGACGCAGCCGAGCCGATCGGCAAGGTCGACAAGCAGCTGGTGGAGGAGGCCGTCGAGGGTGCGAAGCCGGTCGTGTTCGTGGTCAACAAGTGGGATCTCTACGCCGGCGGAGTGAAGCAGAAGGAATGGGCGGACTATCTCCGCGAGACCTTCCGCACGACGCCGTGGGCGCCGATCGAGTTCGTGACGGCGACCCGCGGCCGTAACGTCAAGGCGGTCGTCGACACGGCACAGCGGCTGTTCCGCCAGAGCCGCACCCGCGTGCCCACGGCCAGGCTCAATGCGGTCGTGCGGGCGGCCATCGAGGCCAACCAGCCACCGGCCGATCCGCGGGGAAAGCCGGTGCGGATCTTCTACGCCACGCAGGTGGAAACGGCACCGCCCACGATCGTGCTCTCCACGAGCGCTCCCAAGAGCGTGTCCGACCCCTACCGTCGGTACCTTCTCGGCGTGCTGCGCAAGCACACCCCGTTCCACGAGGTGCCGATCAAGCTCCTCGTCCGCGGCCGCACGGCGGATGAGCCCGACGCCTAGGGCCGGCAGCCACGTTTCCATCGGCCCGTGCAGGTGGGTATCCTATGTCGCTACCGGTCAAGCCGCCCGGACACTTTCCCGCTTCATCACGGAGCCCACCCCCATGACGCCCTCCCGCCTCTCGCGCCGCGACGTGATTCGAACCGCCGGAGCGGTCGGCACCATCGCCGCCATGTCCGCCGTGCACGGCCAGTCCCCGTCGAGCGACGTGATCCGCATCGGCCTGATCGGGGCGGGCGGCCGCGGCACGGGCGCCCTGCAGCAGTCGCTCTCGGTTCCGGGCTCCAACGTCAAGCTCACCGCGGTGGCGGACGCCTTCGAGGATCGGATCAAGGGCGCGCTCAAGGCCGTCGAGCCGATGAAGGACAAGGTGGATTGCCCGGAAGACCGGCAATACAAGGGTCTCGATGGCTACAAGCAGGTGCTCGAGCACTGCGACCTCGTGATCCTCGCCACGCCCCCGGGATTCCGCCCGTTCCATTTCGACGCGGCGGTGAGAGCCGGCAAGAACGTGTTCATGGAGAAGCCGGTATGCGTGGACGCCTTCGGAGCGCAACTCTGCCTGGCGGCCGCGAAGATGGCCGACGAGAAGAAACTCAAGGTCGTCGTGGGGCTGCAGAGACGGTACGACCAGAAATATCGCGAGACGATCCAGAGGATCCGCGAGGGTCTGGCCGGTGACATCATCGGCGGGCAGGTGTACTGGAACGGCGGCGGAATCTGGTACCGCCCCCGCAAGCCCGAGATGACGGAGATGCAGTTCCAGGTGCACAACTGGTACCACTTCAACTGGCTGTGCGGCGACCACATCTGCGAGCAGCACGTCCACAACATAGACGTGGCGAATTGGGTTCTCGATCGCCTGCCTGAATCCGCGTATGGCGTGGGCGGCAGGCAAAACCGCGTGCCCGGCCAGCCGAGCGAGATCTACGACCACCACGCGGTGAATTTCGTCTATCCCGGCGGCGTGCGCATCGCGAGCCAGTGCCGGCAGTTCCCCGGTGGCGACGGGAGGGTGAACGAGGAGTTCCAGGGCACCAAGGGGCTGGTGAAGATCGGCGAGATCACCGACCACACCGGAAAGGTGCTCTGGAAGTTCGAGGGGAAGGCGGAGAATCCCTACCAGGTGGAGCACGACGAGCTGCACGACGCGATCCGCAACGACAAGCCGCTCAACAACGCCTACTACGGGACCACGTCGAGTTTTTCCGCGGTGCTCGGCCGGAACGCCACCTACACGGGCAAGCAGTGGGGCTACCAGCAGGCCTTCGATCTGGGCAATCGCTCCATGCCGGATTCGCCGACGTGGGATACCGTGCCGCCGGTCGTGCCCGACAAGGACGGCAACTATCCAGTGCCCATGCCGGCGACCTACAAGATCGTCGCCGATAAAAAAGAAACCGCCTGATGATCGTCGGCGTCCCGAAGGAGACGAAGAAGGACGAATATCGGGTCGCGCTGCTGCCGGTGGGCGTCGAGGAACTGGTGCGGGCCGGACACCGCGTGATCGTGCAGCGTTCCGCGGGCGTCGGGTCGGGCCTGCCCGACGAGGCCTATGCGGCGTGTGGGGCGACGCTCGTCGACTCGGCTGCCGATGTGTTCGCCGCGGCCGATCTCGTCGTCAAGGTGAAGGAGCCGCAGCCTCCGGAGCTTGCCCTGCTCCGTGCCGGCCAGTCGCTGTTCACCTACCTGCATCTCGCTGCCGATCGCCGGCTCACGGAGGGCTTCCTCGCGACAGGGGCCACCGGCATCGCGTACGAGACGCTTCGTGACGACCGCGGCAGGCTGCCGCTGCTGGTGCCGATGAGCGAGGTCGCCGGCCGCATGAGCATCCAGGAGGGCGCCAAGTATCTCGAGAGGCCGCAGATGGGCCGCGGCATCCTGCTCGGCGGCGTGCCGGGCGTGGCGCCGGCCAACGTGCTCGTCCTCGGGGCCGGGACGGTCGGCGCGAACGCCGCCAAGGTGGCCGCCGGCTTCGGTGCCAACATCGCGCTCCTCGACACCAATCTCGAACGGCTGCGCTACCTCGACGATGTCACGCCGCCGAACGTCGACTGCCTCTACTCCGACCGCCACACGATCCGCGAGCGGCTCGGCTGGGCCGATCTCGTGATCGGCAGCGTGCTCATCCCCGGGGCGCGGGCCCCGCACCTCGTGGCCCGTGAGGATCTCGCGGTGATGAAGCCGGGGGCGGTGATCATCGACGTGGCGATCGACCAGGGGGGGTGCGTGGCCACGAGCCATCCCACGACGCATGCCGCGCCGACGTTCGTGGTGGATGACGTCGTGCACTACTGCGTGACGAACATGCCGGGCGCGGTAGGACGCACGAGCACCTACGCCCTGTGCAACGCCACGCTGCCCTACGTGCTTCAACTCGCCGCAGGTGTCGATGCCGCCATTGCGGCGAGCCCCGCGATGCGGTCGGCCGTGAACGTGTACCGGGGCCTGCTCGTGCAGCGTGCCGTCGCGGATGCCTTCGGCCTTCCGTGCGAGGCCCTGCCATGACCAGGCCGGTATCGGTGCGCTGGACGGGCGACGCGGCCGGCCACCTCGACATTCTCGACCAGACCCTGCTCCCGGGCGGGATCGTGTGGCGGGAGTGTCGCGACGTCGACTCTGTCGTCGAGGCGATCAGAAGCCTGCGCGTGCGCGGCGCGCCGGCGATCGGCATTGCGGGAGCCTACGGCCTGGTGGTCGCCGCCGGCGAGGCCGTGCGCGGCGGATGTGACGCTTCCCGGGCCCGTGCCCATGTGCTCGCCCGCGGCGAGGAACTCGCCTCCGCCCGGCCCACTGCGGTGAATCTGCGCTGGGCCGTCGAGCGGTCGCTCGTCAAGATCGCCCCGCTCGCGGCCGACACCTCCGCGGAGACCCTCGCCGAGGTCCTGCTCGCCGAGGCCCGGACCATCCACGACGAGGATCGCCGCCTGTGCGCGGCGATCGGCCGACACGGGGCCGCGGTGCTGCCGACGGGAAACATCCTCACGCACTGCAACACCGGCGCGCTCGCGACCGGCGGCGACGGCACGGCCCTCGGCGTGATCACGGCGGCGTGGGATTCCGGCCGGCGGTTCGAGGTGTTCGCTGACGAGACCCGGCCGCTCTTCCAGGGGGCCCGGCTCACGGCATGGGAGCTCGTCGAGCGGGGCATCCCGGTGACCGTGCTCGTCGATGCCGCCGCCGGCCACCTGCTTGCGACGGGTCGGATCGCCGCGTGCATCGTGGGGGCCGATCGGATCACGGCCAACGGCGACACGGCCAACAAGATCGGCACCTACGCGCTGGCCGTCCTCGCGGCGGCTCACGGCGTGCCGTTCTTCGTCGCGGCCCCGTCGAGCACCTTCGACCTGGCGCTCACCGACGGCGGCGACATCCCCATCGAGGAGCGCGGGGCGGCGGAGGTGCTCGCGCCGCTCGGCGTCCAGGCCGCTCCTGCCGGCGCGAGGGCCTTCAATCCCGCCTTCGACGTCACGCCCGCCCGCCTCATCCGCGCGATCATCACCGAGCACGGCGTCATCGAACCCGTCACTCCGGCCCGCATCGCCGCGGTGCTTTCCGGGCCTCCGCCGCGTTGACGAGGCTTCGGGCTCCCCGTGTGCCGGGAGCCGGTGTATTTGACCAGCGAAGCCATGGATGGCGCAGCGCAGGCACATCCGAGTGAGCCGTAGCCTGGAGGGCGGAGGCGGACGTCCGGCGACGGATACGGGGAACCCGAAGCCGGCGGGCTCGAGAGATTACGTGCCGCGGGCGAACTCGACGAACGTCCGCACCATCGCACCCGTGCCGCCGCCGTCGATCCAGGGGCGGGGCTTCTCGGCGAAGGCCGGGCCGGCGATGTCCACGTGGGTCCAGGGGATGCCTCCCACGAACCGCTCCAGAAACTTGGCGGCCGTGATCGCCCCGCCCCAGCGGCCATCGCCGACGTTCTTGATGTCGGCCACCTCGCTCTTGATCTGCTCGTCGTAGTCCGCGTACATCGGCAGTTGCCAGACCGGCTCACCGACGGCGCGGGCCGCCGCCGCCAGTTCATCGCAGAGGGGCTGGTCGTTCGTGAACAAGCCGGCCACGTCGTGGCCGAGGGCGACCATGCAGGCGCCGGTGAGCGTGGCGGCGTCGACGATCCGCCGCGGCCGGAGCCCCTTCACGACATCGAGCACGTCGGCCAGCACGATCCGGCCCTCGGCATCGGTGTTGTGGACCTCGATGGTCGTTCCGCTCCGCGCGGTGATCACGTCGCCGAGCTTGTAGGCGGCGGGGCCGGTCATGTTTTCCGCGAGGCCCACGGCGGCGACTGCGTGGACCGGCAGCTTGAGGGCGGCGATGGTGGCGATCGCGCCGGTCACGGCGGCCGCGCCGGCCATGTCGCACTTCATGGTGAGCATCGAGTCGGACGGCTTGAGAGACAGCCCGCCGGAGTCGAACGTCACGCCCTTGCCCACCAGTGCGAGGCTGGGCGTCTCGTCGTTCCCCCCGCCACCACGGTAGCGGAGGATCGCGACGCGCGGCGGCCGGTGGCTGCCCCTGCCCACGGCGAGGATCGCGTTGCAGCGTTCTCGGACGAGCCGATCCTCGTCCCAGATGTCGATCTCCATGCCGGTCCGGCCGGCGACGGACGCGGCCTCCTCCGCGAAGGTCTGCGGGTACATGTCGTCCGGCGACATGTTCACGAGCCGGCGGGCGAGGTTCACGCCGTCGGCGATGAGCGATCCTCGATCCACCGTCTCCGGCGACGCCCCGATCCACACGGTCGCCCCGAAGCGGAACCGCTTCTTCTCGGCACGGTACAGGTCCTGCCCGACCATCCCCACGCAGGCTCCAGCGACGGCCTGTTCCAGCTGTCGGGTCGTCCAGGACCCGTCGGCGATGATCCCGACCCGTGCCCGGGCCCGGGAAGCGAGCTGCCGGGTGGCGGTGGCGGCCGCGCGATGGAGCGTGCCCGCATCGACGTCCTCGCGCCGGCCGAGTCCCACGACGAGAACCTGGGCGACGCGCAGCCCGGCGGGCGCCAGCAGTGCGACGCACTCATATCTCCGGCCCGACAAGTCACCCCCGGCGACCAGCCTGGCGAGCAGGCCCCCGGTTGCGCGGTCGACGTCGGCGCAGCCGCCCGCTCCGACACCGCCCTCCGTCAGGAACACCACGAGGGCGTCGCCTTCGAAAGACTCGGGGCGGGCGGCGGGATCGGCGACGACGTCGCGGACCCCGCGAAGCAGTGCGAATTCGGCGGTCATGCGGAGGCCTCGGCGCGCAGGGAGTGGTTCAGGAAATCGCCGCGTGTTGTAGCGTTTTTTCCCTCGTCTGGCAGCCCGTGTCGAGCCACGGGCCGAGCAGCGTGAGGAGGACGGGCAGCACGACGAGGTTGCCTGCGAGCCCGCCTACGAGCGTGAGGCACGAGAGCGCGCCGAACGACACGGTCGGAACGAAGCCGCTGGTGGTCAGCGCCAGGAATCCGACCACCAGCGCGAGGGTCGAGAACACCATCGCCCGGCCCGCGGTCTGATGGGCGGTCTCCAACGCCGCCGACAGGGCGTGTCCCTCGCGCAGCCGGCGGCGGAAGGCGACGAGGTAGTGGATCGAGCTGTCGACCGACAGCCCCATCGAGACCGCGGCGATCATCGCGGTGCCCATGTTGACCCGCTCGCCGGCCCAGCCCAGCAGCCCGAGCACGATGAAGATCGGCAGGGCGTTGGGGACGAGGGCCACGGCGGCCAGCAGCCAGCTGCGGAACCCGGCTGCGAGGAGCGAGAAGATTCCGGCGGCGGCGAGCAGGAAGGTGAGCCACTGATCCGCGAGCATGCGGTCGATGAGTTGTGCAAGAAGCACGAAGAATCCCGTGACCTCGCCGCCCCGGCCGGAACGGTCGGCGGGGAATTCCTCCCCGACGATGCGTCTCACCGCCTCGATGATGGATCGCTTCTGGTCGGCGGGCTGGCGTTCACGGGCCCGCAGCATCACGCGCAGCCAGGTGGAACCGTCGGCCGGATCCCGTCCGATGAGCGCGCGGCCGAGCTGCGGCAGCTGGTCTTCGAGGAGCCGGATGGCCCCGGACACCAGCCAGTTGCCGACCCGCGTGCGTTCCAGCCTCTCGAGCGAGATCGGCGACACCGCATCCATCACGTCGGCCACGCTCATCACCTTGGTGAGCGCCGGCTCCTTCCGTCCGGAGGTGTCGGCAATCGCCACCTCCGTCCGGAGCCGATTTTCGAGCCGCGCGACTCCGGCCAGCACCTTTCCATCGATGGGCTCCGGCGCCGGCACGAGGACGTCCCACACACCCGCACCACCGAGCCGCGATTCGATCATGTCGTAGGAGGCGACGATGGGGCTGGAACTCCGGAAGTTCCGCGTGAAGTCGGTCTCGACTTCGAGCCGTCCCATGCCGGCGACGGCCGCGGCGACCAGCCCGGTGGTGGCGAGGAGGGTCAGCCCGGGCCGCCGCACGATGCGGTTCACGAGGCCGTCGAGTCCCAGTTCCAAAACGCCCTCCCCCCAGGCGCGACGCGGATCGGCGTCGAACCGGCCCGCCAGCGCGAGGAACGGCACCGCCAGCGCCGCGGCCACGAGCACCATGGCCGCCCCCACGGCCGTCATGATGCCGAAGTCGTGCACCGGCCCGACCCGGCTGAAGATCAGGGAGCCGAAGCCGATGATGTCGGTCGCGATCGCCCCGACCACCGGCCAGAAGAGGAGCGAAATCGCTTCCCGCAGCGCCGGCTCGGGCTCGAGACCGAGTTCGCGCTGCCGTCGGTATTCGACGATGAGGTGCACGACCGTGGCGATGGCGACCACCGTCACCATCGCCGAGAGCATCGTCGAGACCATGGTGAGCTTGAGGCCGAAGACGGCGAGCACGCCCCGGGTGCTCCACAGGGCGAGCAGCACGACCGCCATCGGCACGACCAACCAGCGTACGCTGCGGAACGAGGCGAGCAGCACGAGCCCCGCGAGCACTCCGGAGCACGTGCCGAGCAGATTGCCGTCGCGTTCGAGCATCGCGAAACCGTCGCGCAGCATGACCGGCTCCCCCGCGACGGTGCCGCCCGGGAGCCGGGTGACGATCTCGCGGATTCGATCGATCGCGTCGGCCCGGGAAGCCGCCTCGGCCCGCGCGGCCGAGCGGACGGCGGCGCCCGGATCCGCCATGGGCATGCGGAGCACGCAGGCGATGGCGGCGGTGCGGTGGTCGGCTCCGAGCGTGTAGCCTTCCATGAGTTTCACGAGCTTGCGGGCCGTCGGGCTCTCGTCGATCGCGACGATGCGGGCACCGAGGGGCGTGCCCGCGAGGCTGGTGGCCGAGGCGACGCCTGGCGTCGTCTCGAGTTCGGCGGTGACTTCTCGCAACCGTTCGATGCCGGCGGTCGTGAACAGGTCCGGGTCGTCGTAGGCCGCAAGCACAACCTCGCTCGATCCGAACGCCCGCGCCAGCCGGCGGTAAGGGACCAGCGCAGGATCGGAACGGTCGAACATCGTCTCGATCGACCGCGCGAACTCGAGGTGACGAGACCGCTCCACCCCGACGACCGCCAGCGCGAGGGCCAGCACGGCCAACGGGCCGCGCCAGGTGATCAGCCCGGCGGCGACGCGTTCACACACCGGGCGCGTGGGGCGG
>RFPF01000102.1 GCA_009926295.1 Planctomycetia bacterium | reverse complement strand
GCAGGTCCACCAGAAGGATGTCCGGCAGTCGCGCCTGGCCGTGGCGGTCTGCGAGCCGCATCCTCACCGGGTCGGGCCGCACGCGCAGGAGCACGACCTTGTCACCGAAGGCGAACCGCGGATCGACGAGCGTCTGCAGTTTGACCATCAGCGTGGCCAGCGGTCCCAGCTGCGGGCCGGGCGTCACTTCGGTGTTCTCGAAGACGATCTGACCGGATAGCTCGCCGCCGAACGGATCACCGAGCGGCACCCGTGCGCCGGCCACATCGACGCTCGCGACGCCCTGCGTGCGGGTCGAGCGACCGACCAGCGGCGTGACCCACGACACCCACTCCTCGCAGAACCGGCTGGAGAGCGGCACCCGATCGATCAAGCGGCCCGGCGGCACGACGAGTTCCCCGGGCGGCGGCAGAAGCCTGATCCACGGGGCTCCGCGCAGGCGGCCCCCCGAAGCGGCGAGGTCGAAAGGCCCGAAGGCAAGCTGCCCCTCGAAGAGCCGCACCTCGACCGTCCCGGGGTCGATCGTGAAGCCGTCGACTTCGGCCGCCGTCCACGCGGCCGTGGTCGTGGCCGACAGGTGCCTGACCCACTCCCCCGCGTCCTGCCGCTCTCGCGCCTGTGGCAGGGCTGCCGGCGCGATCTTCCCCGGCTGTCCGCCGTCGTCGCGACGGCGCATCGTGGAGAGCCAGTCGTCGGGAAGCGACACCTCCGCCGTATCGCCGCGGGCGGCCGACGGCGAGTCCGCCGCCGAGGCGACCGCGGCGGGAGCCGCCGGGAGGACGGCCTGCACGATCGACTCCAGCGGCGCACGCAGCATGATCGGCCGGCGGCCGCCGCCGGCGAGCCGGACGCGGCCACCGGTCCAGGGGGCGACGAGCCTCGAGAGGAGCTCCCAGTCGTACGTCGCCGTGCCGGCGAGCGTCACCAGCCGCCGCGAGGCCGGGTCTTCGACCGTGCCGGCCGCCTCGAGGGCGAGCGTCGCCGAATCGATCGCCACGCGGTTGACGAGCAGCCTGGCGGATCCGGCCGCGGCACCCTCGCGGGTGACCTCGACGACCACCCGCATCCGCGGCTCCGCCCACATCGGCTGGGATGCGGCCGGGCCACGGGCGAGCGACACCTGGTCGCCGGTGGTTTCGAAGAGCAGGTTGGTGCCGGCCGGAGTGTCGATGATCTCGAGCGTGCCCCACGCCCGCCCGGCGGCGGGCCACGCCTCCGCGACCGCGAGCGGCACGAGCCACTTCTCCAACCGGGCCACGTCGGCCTGCCACTGCAGCCGCCCGCGCAGTCGCTCCACGGCGTCGGTGGTGGGCGCCGCCGGAGCCAGGGAGAGGCCGCCGGTCCGCAACGAAAGTGTCGCCGTGAGAACCTCGGCCGAGGAGATCGTAAGCACGCCGCTCGCGGGATCGAACGCTCCCGCGCCGGTGGCGACGATCCGCGGTTCGACGACCTGCCGCCCCTGCCCCGTACCGGTGAACTTCTCGACCTCGACGCCGGCTCGCGTGACCTGCCAGCCGTCGGCCGTGATCGCGATCGCCGCGGAGGCCTCCTTGACTCGGCCTCCGAGCCGCCAGCCAGGCCAGTGCTGACCGCTGCCGAAGCCGCGCGCCACCGTCGTCCAACGGGCCTGCCAGCGACCGAGGTCGCCGGCGAGCGACACGTCGGCCGTGACGCCTTCCGACTGCGGCGCCGGCACCACCGCGCGAGCCTCGCGGCCCGCCGGCCCGCCGACCCGCAGTGCAGCGGGATTCACCAGGGCCCGCCCGGTCTGCACGAGTTCGAGCCTGTCGTCGCCCGATCGCAGTACGACGCGGCAGGCATCGACCACCGCCGCGTCGGCGACGAAGCTCCCGCTTCCCTCGGCCTCGAGAGCGATCTCGTCATCCCGCCATTCGGGAACGCCCGGGACCGCGCAGGAGAACTGCGCGAAGCTGGCGGACAGTCGGGCCGTCGAACCCCCCGACTCCGCCGCAGGCCCGACGTCGACGCGGCCCCGGGCGACGCCCGCGATCCGCGTGCCCTCGAGGTCGATCACCTCGGCGATCTCGGCGACGAGCTTCTCGAGGTCGACGCTCCACTGGATGGCAAGCGCGTCGGCTCCTCCCGCCGCCGATACTTCGGCCGCGCTCGACGCGAGGTGCGCCTCCTCGATCCGCAGTCGCGCGTCCCGCCCGGCCGAACGCCTCCCGCGAAGCCACGCCGAGAACGGATCGTTCCACCGCAGCTGGCGCTCCCCCTGCACGGCCGCCAGGTCGCGGGCCGATGCACGGAGTTCGAGCACGCGTTCCGCCCCGTCGCCATGCGCCGACGCCGACAACTGCAGCTGTCCGGCCATCACCCGCACGTCGTCCCGAACCCGCAGCCCGCCCGGCGTCGCCCGCGCTGCGGCGGCGAGGTCGATCGTCGCCGCGACGGCGAAGTCACCGGCCACCAGCGCGTCGCCCCACCGCCACACGCTGCCCCGCGGAATGCCGATGCGGCCCGACGCCTCGGCAGTGAACAGCGGCGATGATGCCTTGAGCGTACGGACGGAGACGAGGTCTCCGACACTGATGTCGAGCGGCGCCTCACACTCGTCGACGACGAACAACTCTCCGAGCGTTGCGGCGTCGCAGAGGGCGAACCGGCGGACCGCCACGGTGCCGGCCACCCGCACGTCGCCGCCGCCTTCCGCCAGCGGCAGCGCGACGTCGAGCCGCACGTCCCCGATGCCGGCGGCCAGATACGGCGCGGCGAACCGCGTCGCCCACACGCTCGAAACTCCCAGAGGCAGGCGGTTGCAGGCGATGGCAAGTTGTCCGAACGCATCACCGGGCGCCGCCTCCGGCGCGGACACCGTCCAGCCGCCATCCCGCGCGAGTGCCGCAGTGGCCGCCGCGGCGATCGTGGCCCGATCGCGGCGGTAGAGGGCCGCCGCCGGCCCGGCGCCCGGTCCGGCGGCGCGATCCCGGAGCGGTTCTCCGGCGTGGAGCACCCGGCCCGACACCGCCCATCCGGCCGCGGCATTGCCCCGGACCACCCGGCCGGCCACCGCAAGGTCGACCACCCGCCATGCGTCGTGGCGGACGACGTCCACGAGTTCCACCGCCCCGTCGAGCACCTCGAGGTCGAACGACGTCGCCGCCGCGGTCGGCTCCACGAGCGTCGCCAGCCACGGGGCGAGGACATCCTCGATCGTGCTCCCGCCCGCGCGCACCTCGACGAGGGCGTCTCCGCCCACGATCCGTACCGTGCCGAGATTCCGGGGGTCGAAAAGGAGCGCGAGCAGCCCGCGTTCGATCACGATCCGCGGTACGGCCACGACCGTGCGGCCCGACGCATCGGCGAGCGACACGTCGCGATATTCGATCCCGCCGACCCAGCGCCACGTGGCGGCACGGCTCGAGACGTTCCCCACGATCCCGGCGAATGCGGCCTGGAGCGGTCGGTCTCGCAGGCTGGTGTGCACGAGGACGCTCGGCAGCAGCCACGCGGTTCCCACCAGCGCGGCCAGCGTCGCCAGCGAGAAAACCGCGGTGCGACGCGGCCGCCCGGCGGTACGGTATCGGGAAGAACGCGCCGTCATGGCGGCGCAGTATAGGTCGATCCCGCCTGATCGCCGTAGCCCAGTTGCCGGCCGATCTCCGCGCGATCTGCCGGAGTATCGACGTCGCGAAACGAAGCGAGCGTCGGGTCGACGGTGACGATGTCCGCCTCCGTGACGATGCACACCGCCGCGGGGCTCTCACGGGTCAGGGCCGCGACGAGCCCCCGCGGATCACGCCGCCCCGTGGCGAGCCAACGCTCGACCGCTCCCGACAACCGGGGGCGCACGACCGAGCAGAGAACCTGCGGGTGTCCTCCGACCTCGGGCAGCGTCCAGAGGGCACCGGTGTCGGCCGCACGGCCGAGCAGCAGCCGCACGACCGCAGGGGCGAGGAGGGGGACGTCGCACGACGAGATGAACACGAGCGGGTCGGAGCCCGGCCCCGGATGGATGGCGGCGATCCGCAACAGCCCGTCGAGGATGGCCGCCAGCGGCCCGCCGCCCGGGGCCGAATCGCGCACGATCTCCACGGCATGCCCGAGCGGCGGCAGCGGTCTCCCGGGAGCGGCCACCACGATCACGCGGCCAGTGGCCGGCGCGACGGCGTCGACCACGCGGGCAAGGAGCGTCCGGCCGCCGATCTCGATCCACTCCTTGCATGCCGGCGGCCCCCCGGCAACCCGCATCCTGCGGGCCTCGCCTCCGGCGAGCACGAGGCCGATCGGGGTGGCATGCCCGGAGACGGTCACTGCGGGGTCAGGCACCGAGGAATCGGGCGATGCGATCGAGGCCCGCGGCGAGCTTCTCCTCGGAGGCCGCGAACGACATCCGCACGTGACCTTCCGCACCGAAGGCGCTGCCTGCCACGAGCGCCACGTGCTCCTTCTCGAGCAGCGCCTCGCACCAGTGGGCGCTCGAGATGCCGCCGCGGGCGAGTGCGGAACGGATGTCGAAGAACGCGTAGAACGCGCCGCCGATCTCGGGCAGTCGCACGCCCGGGATCGCCGCCAGCCGGCCCGCCACGAGGTCACGGCGCTTCTGGAAGGCCCGGCACATCTCGGCCACGCACTCCTGCGGGCCGGTGAGGGCGGCCAACGCCGCGTGCTGGCTGATGCTCGACGGGTTGCTCGTCTCCTGGCTCTGCAGGTTGCCGATCGCCTTCGCGAGCGGTTCGGGGCAGATCGTCCATCCGATCCGCCAACCCGTCATGGAATAGGTCTTGCTCACCCCGGCAACCACCACCGTGCGGTCGACGAGGCCGGGGCGGAGTGTCGGGAAGGAGGGCGAGCTGCGACCGTCGAAGACGAGCTGGTCGTAAATCTCGTCGGCGATCACCGCGAGGTCGGCCTCGAGGGCGACGTCGCCGAGGGAGCCGAGTTCGTCGGGGGTGTAGACCACGCCCGTGGGGTTGCTCGGCGAGCAGAGCAGGAGCATGCGGGTGCGTGGCGTCAGGGCGGCCCGGAGCGCCTCAGGCCGCAGCTTGAAGTCGTCCTCAATCCTGGTTTCGAGGAGCACCGGCCTCCCGCCCGACAGCTTGACGAGTTCGGCGTAGCTCACCCAGTAGGGTGCGGGTACGACCACCTCGTCGCCCTCGTCCAGCAGGGCCGTGAAGGCGTTGTGCAGCGCGTGCTTGGCGCCGTTGGACACGACAACCTGTCCGGGCGTCACCGCCAGCCCGGATCGCCGCGCGTAATCGGCGGCCACGGCCTTGCGGAGGTCGGGAATGCCCGCCGCCGGGGTGTATTTCGTCCTGCCGGCCCGGATCGCCGCCTCCGCCGCGGCGCAGATGTGAGGCGGCGTCGGAAAATCGGGCTCCCCCACCGACAGGTCGATGACGTCGATGCCGGAGGCCGCGAGGGCCTGGGCCCGGGCCGCCATGGCGAGCGTCGCCGAGGGCTCGAGCGACGCCATCCGCCGGGCCAGCCGCAAACTGCTAGGTGTCGACATGCCTGTCGCGCATCCGCTCCGCTGTTGAAGGACGCTCGTCGCCGCGGTCAGAATGATACCACCGCTCCCTCCGATCTCCAGCGGCTCGCCCAGCGCGGCGAAGCCCGCCGACGAGAACCATCCCGCATGCCGCACCAGCCGCTCGGTCTGTGGATCATCGGCGTGAAGGGGGGCGTGGCGACCACTGTGCTGACCGGCCTCGCGGCGCTCGGGCGGGGGGCGATTCCCTCGACCGGCCTCGTGACCGAGCTCGATCCGTTCACGCGGCTCGACCTCGTGCCGTGCGGCGACATCGTCGTGGGCGGACACGACATCCGCCCGGGCCGTCTCGGCGAGGAGGCCCGGCGGATGTGGGTGGAGAGCCGCGCGATCGACCCCGAGTTGATCGCCGCCTCCGAGCCCTTCTTCGCCGTGGTGGAGAAGCGCATCCGGCCCGGCACCGTGGTGGCCGCCGGTGACGCCATCCGCACCCTCGCCGAACCCACGATCGCCGCGGCGGTGGAGACGCCCCGGGCGGCGGTCGCCAGGATACGGTCCGACATCGAGGCCTTCGCCCGCGCCGAGAACGTGCGGCACGTGGTGGTGGTGAACCTGGCCTCGACCGAGCCGCCTGCGGCGGGGGCGATCCCCGTGGCGTTCGGGGATGTCGAGCCGCTCCTCGACGATCCCGACGCCTGCCCTCTGCCGGCGAGCAGCCTCTACGCCCTCGCAGCGATCGAGGCAGGGGCCTCGTACGTCAACTTCACGCCCTCCACGGGGGCCACGCCCCCGGCCATGCAGAGCCTCGCGGAGGATCACGGCACCGCCCACGCGGGCTGCGACGGCAAGACCGGGGAAACGCTGCTCAAGAGCGTGCTCGCGCCGATGTTCGCGGCGCGGCATCTCGAGGTGATGAGCTGGGTCGGTCACAACATCTTCGGCAACATGGACGGCAAGGTGCTGGATGACCCACGCAACAAGGCCGCCAAGGTGCGGAGCAAGGATCACCTCCTCGCCGAGATCCTCGGGTACCCGCCGCAGACACACGTCTCGATCGAGTACATCCGCAGCCTCGGCGACTGGAAGACCGCGTGGGATCACGTCCACTTTCGCGGCTTCCTCGGCACTCCGATGACCTTCCAGTTCGTCTGGCAAGGCTGCGACTCGATCCTCGCCGCACCCCTCGTGATCGACCTGGTGCGGCTGGTCGATCGCGCCCGCCGGGCGGGCGAGCGTGGCGCGATCGGGTGGCTCGGATGCTTCTTCAAAAGCCCGCTCGGCGTCACGGAACAGGATTTCTCCAAGCAGTTCACCGCGCTGGAAGCGTGGGCGCGGGCGCACGCGGAGCGGTGACCCCGACGGAGCGGGTCGACGGAAATCCGAAAAATTTTTTCGGATTTCCCTTGACAGTTCCCGAACGAATCACTCAAAACACTGCCAGTGATGCTGTGACAGCAGCCTGGTGGTTCGCTCCACGCGTCATCCAAACGATTTCGAAACGTCGTCCAATCCCTTCGACAGAGTGCCCGGGGGAGTGGACGTGTGGTGTGTTTCAGGGCACTCGTGGCAAGGAGCCATATCGATGGCGAAGAAGAAGAAGAAGGCCGCCAAGAAGGCCGCCAAGAAGAAGAAGGGCCACGGCTAGTCCTTCGCCCGTGCCAGCCTCGTTGATTCGCCGGCCCCTCGGGGACGGCGTGTCGGCGAACCGCCGGCCGGGCACGTCGACCGTATAACCGTCGACTGTTCAGACGAGAAAGGCCGGCCCGGGCCCTTGGGCGCCCGGGCCGGCCTGATTTTTTGGGCCGCTTTCCCCGGGAAAACGCCCTCCCTACGATCTGCCGCATGGCATCCCTCCATCCTGCCCCGGGCGACTTTCTGCTCGCCACCTGCCAAGGGGGTGCGGAGGCAGCGCTCGTGGAGCGGCAGCGCGTGGTGCTGCCGGGCCTCGTCAAGGCGGCCTGGCGGCGCGGGATGGTGACCTTCCGCGTGCCCGCCGGCATGCCACCACCGACTCCCGCAGACGTCGAACGGCTCGTCTTCGCCCGCACCGTCGTCCATTCGTGCGGCCAGGTCACCGGGCCCGATGCCGGGAGCCTCGCCGCCCGTGTTCACACGCTGGTCGGAGGGCACGACTGGGGGGAAGTGCATGTCTGGAACCGCGATCCACGGGCGGAAGGCGATCCCGGGGCGATTCGGGCCGCGATCATCGCCGCCCTCGAGCCCGCCCGCCGGCGCGCGATCGAGTCGGGCGCGGCGAGAGCGCGCCGCGGCCCGCTCGTTCTCGACTGCATGGTCGATTCGGCCGAGCGCTGGTGGGTGGGCTGGCACGTCGCCGACGGCCCGTCACGAACCTGGCCGGGGGGCATCTACCCGGCGGTCCTGCCCGCGGGAAAGGCATCGCGGGCATGGCTCAAACTCGACGAGGCGCTGGCCACCTTCGGCATCGACCTCGTGCCCGGGACTCGGGCGGTGGAACTCGGCGCGGCTCCGGGAGGCGCCTGCCAGCGGTTGCTCGAGGCCGGACTCGTCGTCGTGGGCATCGATCCGGCACTCGTCGACGAGCATGTGGCGCGGCATCCGCGGTTCGAGCAGTGGCGGATGCGGGCCCGCGACGTGCGGCTGAAGCAGTTGCGCGGATTCGACTGGGTCGTGGCCGACATGAACATCGACCCCACGAGCACGCTCGCCGCGCTCGAACGCGTGGTCATGGCCCCGGGACGACCGCCCCATGGCATCGTCGCCACGCTCAAGCTGCCCAACTGGGCGCGGGCCGCCGATCTTCCAGGATGGCTCGCTCGGGTCACCGGGTGGGGCTACGTCGCGCGGGCCCGGCAGCTCTCGACGGGCGGGCGGGAAATCTGCGTGGTGGCCGAGCGGCTGGCCGTCAGCCGCCGTCCGGGCCGCGCCAGGCGGCGGACGGGTCGCTGAGGGTTCCCGATTCGACGTGCAGCCGGCCCGTCGTGGTCTCGAGCACGAGCGCACCACGACGGTCGATGCCGAGGCAGAGCCCGTGCACCCGGTCGCCGGACATGCCCGCCTCGAGTCCGCGGTACACCGTGACGTCGCGGCCCGTGAGCGTGCACAGCGGTCGATACCGCACCGGCAGAAGACTCTCGTCCCGGGACATCCCGGCGAGGAGGCCGCGCAGCCGGGGTACGAGCTCGCACAGCAGCAGGGCCCGGGGGATCGTCCGCCCCACGAGATCGGGCACCGTGCGGACGGCCTGCCCGATTTCCGGCGGCGCCTGCGCCGCACTGCCGGTCGTGTTCACGCCGACACCGAAAACGACGCGGCCGCCCGGCGTCGCCTCGACGAGGATGCCGGCGAGTTTTCCACCGTCGACCTCGACGTCGTTCGGCCAGCGCACGCCCGCCGCAATCGTGGGCTCCAGAGCCATGACCGCCTCCGCCAGGGCCACGCCGCAGGCGAGCGACCAGGTGGGGCGCACGACGCCGCCTCCCGCCGAGGCGGCGTCGAGCACCAGGCTCGCGACGAGACTGCCCTCGGGCTGCCACCAGCGGGCCCCGCGACGACCGCGGCCCCGCTCCTGACGGTCTGCCACGACCGCGGCGGGCAGGGGCGTGCACGGGTCCGCAGCCAGTTCCCGCGCCCGCTCCATCGTCGTGTCCACCACCGCGAGGTGTTCGAAGGTCGCGATCCCGGCATCGCGCCGGATCACGTGGGGATCGATCGGATCGGGGGGCATGGTGAAGCCGGGGCTGGTGGGTGCGCGGCAAGAGACGCAAGCCCGGCATTCTGCGGGAAACGTCGTCGCGGGGGCCACTCCCTGCGACCTTGACCCTGCCGCGCCGAGGCTGGTACCCCCCGCTTCCGGAACCGTAAGGGCGGCCCGGGTTTCCGTTCGTCTCCCTCGTCCGACGAGCCATTTCGTGCGCCTCTGGCGACTC
>RFPF01000101.1 GCA_009926295.1 Planctomycetia bacterium | reverse complement strand
GGCGTGGCCGCGCCAGCCGATCTGGCCGCGGCCCTGGCCGGCGGCGACTTCGACCGCCTCAAGCGGGAGGCGATGAGGGGGGCGCTCGAGGTCGTGCTCGACGAGCGTACGGGCGCGGGATCGTGGCTCGACGGCTTCGAGGACAGCGCCCGCTGCTGGCAGGCCGCGAGGCAGGTGCTCGCGGATGACGCGCGGGTGCGGGTCGAGCTGCCGACGGCGCCGCGGGAGGTCGTGTGGAACGAGATCTGGGCCTGGCTCGAGCCGCGGCGCAGCGCCCTCGACCTCACCGTGAGCAAGGTGTATCGCGTCGCCGGGAGCGGCGTGATGTGGGCCGCACGGGCGATCGGCGTGGCCGGTTCGGCGACACAGGAGCGCGAGAACTTCTCCGCCCGCGAGTTCCGCGTGCTCAGCCAGGCGCTCACCGACTTCATCGCACGCCTCGAAGACGCCTGCCGGCGCGACGCCCGTCTCGCAGGCATCCTCTCCCGGCGGCTCGTGCAGGCGGACCGCAGCGCGTGGTACGCCGACCTCGAACGACGGCATGCCGCCCTGCCGATCGTGTCGGAAGATTTCCGTGCGTTCGTGCGACGTGAGCTCGACCGCTTCGCGAAGGAGAACCCGGAGATGGTGCGCTGGATCGTGCACGGGCTCAACGTCGGCGCGGTGGCGCGGCCGGCGATCACCGTCGGGCTGGGCCTCGCCGGCGCGGCGGCGGTGCCCGCGGCCGCCGCGACCGCGGGCGGCCTCACCACGCTCGTCCACCACGTGGGCGACGTCGTCGTCGGGACCGCGGCGACGCTCATGGGCGAAGGCGCTCTCGGCCTGACCATGGCGGGCCTCAAGCCGCTGCTCGAGCGGCTGTTCGCGGGCTGGTCGGCGGAGCGTGGCCGCGTGCTCGCCGAGACGCTCCACGACGTGGTGCTCGGCGACGCCGTCGAGGAGCTCGACCGGCTCGCGACGGCCGCCGCGCGGCCCGAAGTGGCCGAGGCCCGCCGGCTGTTGTTCGAACTGAAACGGGAGTTTGCCAGATCATGAGCGAGGCGAGCACGGGGAACGCGTCGGCTGCGTCGGCCGGCGGCGGTGTTTCGGGCTTCGACGACGCGGCCTTCGACGTGCTCGTGGCCGACCTCGCGGCGTGGAGCGGATCGCTTCCCGAATGGGCCGCCGCCCGGAGGGTCCGCAGCGCGTGGGAGCAGGTCGAGCCGCGGCTCGACCGCACGCGGCGCGAGCTCTCGCGGGTGCTCGTGGTGGGCGTGATCGGTGGCACCGGCACCGGCAAGAGCACGCTGGTCAACGCCCTGGCCGGCGGCGTCGTGACGGCGGCCGGCGATGTCGCCCGGCCGACGACGACCAATCCCGTGGTCGTCGCGGCCACCGACGTGGACTGCTCGTGGCTGCAGCTCGACCGCCTCCAGGCCCGAGTCGTGCGCAGCGACTCCCCGGCCGTGGCCAACATCGTGCTCGTGGATTGCCCCGACCCCGACACGCAGTCCGACCGCGGCCCCGCGGTCGACGGCCCCCCGCGCCCGAGCGATGTGAACCGCAACCGCGAGCTGCTCGAGGCGGTGGTGCCGGCCTGCGACGTGCTCCTGCTCGTGGCGACCGCGCAGAAATACAGGTCGTGGATCATGGCGCGGGAACTGGCCGCGTTCGCGCCCGGCCGGCCGCTGTTCTTCGTGCAGACGCACGCCGCACGCGATCCCGACATCCGTGCCGACTGGCGCCGCGAACTTGAGGCACAGGGGTTCGACGTCCCGCGCATCTTCCGCCTCGACGGCGTCGAGGCGGCCCGGCGATCCGCGGCGGGGCTCGAGCCGGAGGCGGGGTTCCGTGAACTCGTGACCGCGATCGACGAGGAACTCGTGGGCCGTGCCGCCCGCCGCGTGCGGCGGACCGGCGCGGTCGATCTCGCCGACTGGTTCGCCCGCGAGGCGATCCGCGAGCTCGAGCCGGTGCGGGCTCCGGTGGCCGATCTGGCGGCCGGCGTCGGCGCCGAGCGGGATCGCCTCGAGAAACTCCTGTCCGCAGCCGTGGCGGGTCGTCTGCGGGCGAGCCGCTCCGCCTGGCAAAGGCTGATCGCCGACGAGCTCGTCGATCGCTGGCATGGCGGCCCGTTCGCGATGTTTCTCCACGTCGTCTCGGGCATCGCCTCGTTCTGGCCGAGGCTGCGCGCGGCGGGTGGCGGTCTGATCGGCCGGCTGCTCGCCGGCCAGGTGCCCGGTGGCGGTGGCGGCACGTGGCAGACCGTCGAGGAGCTCGGCCTCGGCGAGGCCGACGTGGAGAGGTCGCGGAGCATTCTCGCGGGGTTGGCGGCGCGCGCACGGCTTGGCGAACCGCTCGTGGGCCGGGCGCGGCTCGACGAGGCCACGGTGCGAACCTCGGTGGGCACGCTCCTCGAACGGACCGCCGCCTGGCTTGCCGCAGGGATCGATGCGATCGTGGCGGGCCGTCGCAGCCGGCTCGAGAGCCCGGCGCTGCGCGGCGTCTGCGAGACCCTCTTCAGCGGGCTCCTGGTGGCGGTGCTCGTCCGGGCCGGCTGGAACTTCTTCTACGGGCGACTCTGGTCGGGGCGGCCCGTGGAGGGGCTCGCGTTCCTCGAAGAGGCGCTCGTATGGGTGATCCTGTTCGGCCTCGCCCTGCGGTGGCTCGTGTTTGCGCGGCTGCGGATGGGGCTCGAAGGCGACATCCAGGCTCTCGTGGCCCGACTGCCCCGGGCGAAGCTCGTCGACCCGCTGATCTCCGACTTCTCGCGTGCGGCCGACCTGACGGGGCGGTTCGTCGCCCGCGGAGACGAACTCGCGGTCGCGGCCGGGTCGATGCGCGCCGGGCTCGCCGACGGGGCTGCGGGGCTTGGAAGACTTCGCGGCATGCCCGCATCATGAGGGACATGAGGAAGTCCGGAACCATCTCGCCAGTCGCGTTCCTCGCGACCGTCGCGCTCACCTTCGCGGCGGTGCAGACCCGGGCAGCCGAACTCGACGAGGTGCGGGCGCGGGGGATGCTCGTATGGGCTGCCGACCAGGAGGGTGGTGGCCCGCACGTGTTCCCCGATGCGGACGCCCCGGGCCAGCTCACCGGCTTCGAGGTCGAACTGGCCGGCATGATCGCCGCGGAACTGGGCGTGAAGGCCCGCTTCCAGCAGGGCCAGTGGGACCGGCTGCCCCTGCTCCTGGGCCGCTCCGTCGACTGCGTCATCAACGGCATCGAACTCCTCCCGGAGCGGAAGCGAGATTACCGCTGCTCGCGGCCCTACTACGCCTACGCCCTGCAGCTCGTCGCCCGGCGCGACGGTCCGATCGACGACCTCGAGAAGCTCGGCGCTCCGGGCCCGGGCGGCCGCTGGCGCGTCGGCGCGCTTACGGGATCGGCCGCCGAGGCGCTCCTGCGTTCGCGGCACGACCTCGAGGTCGACGTGATCGGCTACGACGGCACCATCGACTCCCTCGAGCAGGTGCAAAGCGGCGTGATCGATGCCGCCCTGATGGATGATTGCATCTTCAATTTCTACGCCGACCGCTTCGCCGAGCTGCGGGCCGCCGGGCGGCCGTTCGGCGGCGGGTACTACACGGTGCTCACCGCGCACGACACTCCCCGGCTGGCGGTGGCGATCGACGAGGCGATCGGTCGGATCGTCGCCGACGGCCGCCTCAAGACGCTCTACGACCGCTGGGATCTGGCCGGCCGCCAGCAGGTGCTCGCGCTCCGCGACGCCGCGGAGATCCCGGCCGCCGACCGCCGTTCTTTTGCGCGGCTGGCGGCCGAAGCGATGCCGATGCTTCTCGCCTCCGCCGGCATGACGGTGCTCCTCGCCTGCCTCGCCTTTCCGCTGGCCGTCGTGGTGGGACTGGGCATCGCCCTCGGCAGGCTCCACGGCCCGCCCGCGCTCCAGCCCCTGCTGGCGGCCTACGTCGAGGTGGTGCGGGGGACGCCGCTGATGCTCCAGCTCTATGCGATCTTCTTTCTGCTCCCGAAGGTCGGTCTCGCGCTGCCGGCGCTCGTCGCGGCAATCGCAGGGCTCGCCCTCAACTACTCGGCCTACGAGTCGGAGATCTACCGCGCGGGTCTCAAGGCGGTGCCCACGGGGCAGCTCGAGGCGGCGCTCGCGCTGGGGATGACGAAGTGGCAGGCGCTGCGGCACGTGATCGTGCCGCAGGCGGTGCGGCTGGTGATGCCGCCGGTGACCAACGACTTCATCGCCATGTTCAAGGACACGAGCGTGTGCTCGGCCATCACCGTCATCGAGCTCACGAAGCGATACAGCGTGCTCGCCCTCTCGACCGGGCGGATCGTCGAGCTGGCGGTCGTCACCGCGCTGCTCTACCTGGCGATGAGCTGGCCGCTCTCCATCCTCTCGCGGCGGTTCGAGAGCCGGCAGGAGCGTGCGGCATGATCGCCGTCACCGGACTGACGAAGGCACGGGGTGGGGTGACGGCGCTGGCCGACGTCGATCTGGAGGTGCGGCCCGGCGAGGTGACGGCGATCGTCGGGCCCTCTGGGAGCGGCAAGAGCACCCTCCTGCGGTGCGTGAACGGACTCGAGACGTTCGACGCGGGAAGCGTCTGCATCGCCGGCCATCAGCTCGCGCCGGGGCCGCAGCCGCCCCGGCTCCTCGAACGCGTGCGGCGCGACGCGGGGATGGTGTTTCAGCAGTTCAACCTGTTCGCGAACCTCTCGGCCGTCGACAACGTCGCCCTCGCGCCGCGGGTGGTCGCGGGCATGGCGACCGAGGAGGCCCGGCGGCGGGCGATCGGGCTTCTCGACCGCGTGGGGCTCGCCTCGTTCGCCGCCGCCCGTCCGGGGACGCTCTCGGGCGGCCAGCAGCAACGGGTGGCGATCGCCCGGGCCCTCGCGATGGAGCCGAAGGTGATCCTCTTCGACGAGCCGACGAGCGCGCTCGACCCGGCGATGTCGGAAGAGGTGCTCGAGGTGATCGTCGACCTCGCTCGGGGAGGGCAGACCATGGTGGTGGTGACGCACGACCACGCCCTCGCCCGCCGTACCGCGACGCAGGTCGTCGAGCTCATCGCCGGCCGGATCACCCGCCTCGGCCCCCCGGCCGCCGTGCTCGCTGGCTAGGACAGGCGTCGCGCCTGTCATGTCTCAACCCGCCCCATCCGGCTCGGGGCTGCCCCCTACCATCTCGCCGGACGCTCCCTGCGCCCATCCGTGGGCTCCGTTCGCTCGGAGTCACAGGCGCTGCGCCATCCATGGCTCCGCTGGTGACTCACGCCGGCTCAATCGGTAAGGACAACCCCTCGCCTCCCCTTTGCAGTTGAGGGAGGTCCGGGCAGTCACGAGCCGGCGCGCGGGGTTTGCGACGGAACCGCTGTCGTGTCCAGAAACAAAAAAGACTCCGCCCGGGGGCTTTCCCCCGGGCGGAGTTCACTGGCCGAAGTCGGGCAACGGATCTACCGTCTCGACCGAATTATCAACTACTTCGTGGCGACCGTCCGGCTCACCGCGACGACCTTGCCGGTCGTCTTGGTCGAAGCCGAGGCGTCCGGCGTCGGGGCCGCAGGGGCCGCGACCGGAGCAGCGACCGCACCGCAGGCCGGCTCGCAGCAGCCGTTGCCGGCCGAGCAGTCGGGCTCACCGCAGCAGCTGTCGCAGCACGACCGGTGGTGCCGCTTCTTCGCGTTGTGGATCGCGCGAAGGAGGTCGGCAATCGGCGTGCACTTCTTCCGGGTCCCGCAGCACGAGGCCGCACCGCAGCTCGGCTCGCAGCAGCCGTTGCCGGCGTCGCAAGCGGGCTCCGCACAGCCGTTGCCAGCACCGCAAGCCGGCTCCGCACAACCGTTGCCAGCGCCGCAGTCCGGATCCGCACAGCCGTTGCCGGCCGAGCAGTCGGGCTCATCGCAGCAGCTGTCGCAGCAGCCGTGGTGCTTCCGCTTGCACTTCTCGAACAGGCCCTTCAGGCCGCCGAACAGGTCGTGCTTCTTCCGGCAGCGGGTGCCGCAGCAGGAATCCGCACCGCAGGCCGGCTCGCAGCAGCCGTTGCCGGCGTCGCAAGCGGGCTCCGCACAACCGTTGCCAGCGCCGCAGGCCGGCTCCGCACAGCCGTTGCCGGCACCGCAGCCGGGCTCACAGCATCCATTGCCGGCATCGCAGCCGGGCTCACAGCACGAGGCACAGCCCTTGTGGCCGAGCATCCGATCGAGGAGCTCGAACCCGAAAGACTGGCTACAAACGGCGACGCCGAGAACCAGCGCACCGAGGAACATCATACGCTTCATCGAGCCACATCTCCTTTGCTTGTGGAGCACACGGAAGTCGACTTCCGTTCTTGAGGCTGTTGGTCGCCCCGAGGTTTGTGATCCACGAACTTTTCTGCGGCAGGCCTGTCGAGCCATTCCGTGACTCGAAGGATTGCAGGTGACTGCCGCCCCCTGGTTGCCCGACGGGCACAGTGATTGCCCCGGGGGACATGTGGGCTATCGGCGGACTGGCGAAAGCGGCTTGAGTGTGTCCAAAGTATTTTTCGCCGCAGGATTTACGGCTGCGCGTTGGGTAATTCGTGCGGCGCACGAGGGGGCGTGCGGGCCGTGCGGCCCGCGACCGCACGACCCGAAAAGTCGCGGCCGGAATCTTCTCCCCACCGGCACATCTTCACACTCGATGGCTTGACACCCCGGAGCGTGCCGGTACAGTCTTGCTCACGATCCTGGTGGCCCGGACGGCGCGATCTCGTTCCGTGGGGCGAACAGGGAACTCCGGTGAGAATCCGGGACGGCCCCGCCGCTGTGTCCAGGCGCCGAGGCCGGTCGCTTCAGGCCATTGTGTCTCCGATCGGCTCCCCGATCGGCAACGCGAGAAGGCATGCGGCCGGCGGAGTCTGGGAGTCAGAAGACCTACCAGGGTTCGGGAGTTTGCCGATCTGCGCGGGCGGGGAGGCGGACACGGCCGTGCGAACGGCCGGTGGCAAGATACTCAGGATCCATACCTCACCGTTCGCCCGGAGTCTCGGGTTTCGCGTGCGCAGGCGCGTGGCACCCGGCCGAGGGACTGCGCGTGCGGTGCGGCCGTGGCATGGACTCGTTCCCTTCCCGCCCACGTCGCGGCATGACGCTCGTCGAGCTGCTCGTGGTCGTCGCGATCGTGGCGGCACTCGCCGCCCTGCTCCTGCCGGCCGCCCAGGCCGCCCGCGAGTCGGCCCGGCGCACGACCTGCGCGAACAACCTCCGGCACGTCGGCTGTGCCCTCCACGGGCACCTGATCGCGAGGCGCTCCTTTCCGGCCGGCTGCGTCGAATGGCGAGTCGGAAGCGACCGATCGAAGCGGCAGCTCGCCTGGAGCGCGTTCGTCCTGCCGTGGCTCGAGGAGCAGGCGGTGGCCGAACGGCTCGATCTGACGAAGGCGTTCGACGACCCCGCGAACGCGGACGGCGCGGCTGCGGTGCTACCGGTATTCCGGTGTCCGTCCGTGGCCCGGCCGACGGCGACCGTCTCGGGGCGGGGGGTGTGCGACTACGGCGGCATCTACGGCGAGCGGCTCGTCTCCCCGAACAGTCCGCCAAAGGGCGCGTTCCTGATCGACCGGCCGCTCGGCGCGCGGGAGATCACCGACGGCCTGTCGAAGACGGTGTTCGTGGGGGAGGACTGCGGGTTCGAGGGCCGCGGGTTCGCCGACGGCCAGTGGATCAACGGCCGCAACATCTTCGATCAGGCCTATCCGATCAACACCGCCCCGGCGTTCGAGAACGACATGCGCAGCCGTCATCCGGGCGGTGCCATGGCCCTGCTCGGCGACGGGGCCACGCGGTTCCTCGAGGTGTCGCTCGATCGCGCCGTGCTCGCGGGCTTGTGCACGCGAGCGGGCGGTGACCGAACAGACTGAGGACGAGCGAAACCTGGAGGAAAGAAACGTGATGCTTCGCGGCGCGTGGTGGACGGTCGTGGCAGGCGTCGGCGCTGTGCTGGCCCAGCCGTTGCCGGCGCGGGGTACGGTGGTCGACTTCGAGGACCTTGCGCTGTCCGCTTCGGGAGCGTTTTACAACGGCAACCCGGGCGGGCTCGTGGCCGGCGATTCCCACGATGGGAGTTTCGCCTCCGGTGGTGCGACGTTTTCGAACGGGTATGCCGTGGACGCGGATTACGGCTACGGCTACTGGTGGGGGTTCGCGTATTCCAACGTCCAGAATTCGACCGATGGCAGCTGGACGAACCAGTACGCGGCGAAGCCGGGGGGCGGCTTCGGCGGAGCGGGCACGTATGCGGTCGGCTACATCGGTCCGGTGGGCGTCGCATTTCCGGCACCGGTCACGGTGTCCGGCTTTCGCGCGGCGAACACCACATACACCTACGCGGTGATGACGGAGACGGACCCCAACGGCTTCAGCACGCCGCTGTCCGCGTCGAACGGATGGCTCAAACTCTCCGTGGTCGGCAGCCTGGGAGGCGTCGGTGGATCGACGGTCGAAATGTACCTGGCCGACTATCGCACGGCCGGATCGCCCGGGGCACTCGCCTCCTGGGCGTGGCTCGATCTCACGCCGCTTGGGACCGTGGACGCGCTGTCGTTCTCGATCACCGGCTCCGACAACGATCCGATCTTCGGACTCAACACTCCCGCCTATTTCGCGATGGACAATCTCACCTACGCGGTTCCCGAACCTTCCGCGCTCTGCCTCCTAGCCTGCGCTGGTGGTGTGCTGCGGTGGCGCATGCTGCAGCGGGCGCGGACCGCATGACGAGGCCGGCCGTCTCCCGCGAGGCTGTGCTCGGCCACAACGCCCGCGCATGGGACGCGCTGGCGGCCGCGGGGGCGGCCCTTGCACGACCTGCGGCCGACGAGGCCTTCGGCGATCCGCGGACGTGGCTCGGTGGCGGTGGCCCGGCCGGCCGACCGTGGCTCCCGCACCGGCTCGACGGCCTTGCGGTGCTGTGCCTCGCCGCCGGCGGCGGCAAGCACGGTCCGCTCTATGCGGCCGCCGGCGCCCGCGTGACGGTGCTCGATCTCTCGCCGGCGATGCTCGACCTGGATCGGCAGGTGGCCCGGGAACGGAGGCTCGACGTCGAGATTCTCCAAGGGTCGATGGACGATCTCTCGATGCTCGGGGCGGGGCGGTTCGACATCGTGATCCAGCCGGTGAGCACGTGCTACGTCGCCGACGTGGCCCGCGTGTTCCGCGAGGTAGCGCGGGTGACGAAGGGAGGTGGTGTCTACGTGAGCCAGCACAAGGCGCCCTCGAGCCTGCAGGCGTCGCTCGAGCCCGGGGACACGGGCCGCTACGAAATCGTGCATCCGCAGGATGCGGGAAACCCCCTGCCGCCGACCCGGCCATCGCGACTCCGCGAGGCGGGCACCCACGAATTCGTCCACTCGCTGTCGGCGCTCCTGGGTGGAATGTGTGCCGCCGGTTTCCTGATCGAGGATGTCTGCGAACCGGACCATACCGAGGCCGGGGCAACGATCGGCTCGTTCGCCCACCGCGCAGCGTTCCTGCCTCCCTATATCCGCGTTCTCGCCCGGCGCACCCCCGAGGGCTCGGGCGGCAGGCCGATCGTGCTGGTAGAGTAGGGCGACGGAGGCCTCCATGATCTGTCTGACCGTGCTGCTCACCGCGAAGGACCCGACCGA
>RFPF01000011.1 GCA_009926295.1 Planctomycetia bacterium | reverse complement strand
GCGCAGCCATGGATGGCGCAGCGCAGCCGGAGTCGAGCGAACGGAGGCCTGGAGGGCCGTAGTGAGCGTCCGGCGAAATGGTACGGGGCAACCCCGAGCCGGTGCCACAGCCCGTTCACCGCTGCGTGGGCTCCTCGAGGTACGTGTAGCCGCCGAGGCCCTCCTCGTAGAAGCGGAGGAACTGGCCCGCCTGCTGATCGCAGATTCGTCCCTCTCGCACCGCCTGTTCGATCGAATCGCGCAGCCGCTGCACGAGGTGGTTCGGGTCGAACTCCACGTAGTCAAGCACCTCGCGGACCGTGTCGCCCTTGATCACCGCGTCGAGGACGACGTCGCCCTTGGAGTCGGTGCTCACGTGCACCGCATTGGTGTCACCGAAGAGGTTGTGGAGGTCGCCGAGGATCTCCTGGTAGGCGCCGATGAGGAAGGCGCCGAGGTAGTAGGGCTCGTGCTGCCAGCCGTGGAGCGGCAGCGTGCGTTTCACGTCGCGGCGATCGATGAACTGGTCGATCTTGCCGTCCGAGTCGCAGGTCACGTCTCCGAGCACCGCGGCGCGGCAGGGCCGCTCGTTGAGGCGGTGGATCGGCATCACCGGGAAGAGCTGCTTGATCGCCCAGCTGTCGGGAATCGACTGGAACAGCGAGAAATTGCAGAAGTAGGTGTCCGACAGCGACGCCTCGAGCCCCTCGAGCTCCTCGGGCACGAAATCCATCTGCTTGGCCAGCTTGCAGATCTTGCGGCAGATCGACCAGTAGAGGTTCTCCACCGCCGCCCGCTGGTCGAGCGGCAGGTAGCCGCTGGCGAACAGGCTCATGGCCGTGTCGAGCGACTGCTGCGCGTCGTGGTAGCTCTCGAGCAGGTTGCGGACGTTGATGTTCTGGTAGGCCTCGAAGAGGTCGTGGAGGGGCTGCTCGGCGTCGGCCGGCGGCTCCTTCAGGTCTCCATTGCCCCCCTGCTCGGACACGCCGAGCACCCCGAAGATCAGCATGCTGTGGTAGGCCACCACGGCGCGGCCACTCTCCGAGACGATCGTGGGATGCGGCACCCCCGCCTCGTCGCAGGCGTTCTGCACGTGGTAGACGACGTCGTTGGCGTATTCCTGGAGGCTGTAATTGACGCTCGACTCGAAGTTGGTCTGCGAGCCGTCGTAGTCGACGCCCAGGCCGCCGCCCACGTCGAGGTACCGCAGACCGGCGCCGCGCTTCACAAGCTCCGTGTACATCCGCGACGCCTCGTTGAGGGCCGCCTTGATGTGACGGATGTTCGTGATCTGGCTTCCCTGGTGAAAGTGGAGCAACTGCAGGCAGTCCTCCATGCCCCGCGCGGCGAGCACCTCGAGCCCCTTGATGAGCTCGCTGGCCGTGAGCCCGAACTTGCTGCGGAAGCCGCCCGACGCCTGCCAACGGCCGCTGCCCCGCGTGGCGAGCTTCACCCGCATGCCGATCCGCGGCCGCACGCCGAGCTTCTCCGCATACTCGAGGATCAGGTGCAGCTCGGAGAACCGCTCGACCACGGGAATGACGTGCCGGCCGATCTTCTGGGCCAGCATCGCGGTCTCGATGAACTCCGCGTCCTTGAAGCCGTTGCAGATGATCGGTGTCTCGTTGTCGGCCAGGGCGATCACGGCCAGCAGTTCCGGCTTGCTGCCAGCCTCGAGGCCGAACTTGTACGGACGCCCGAACTGCAGAACCTCCTCGACCACCTGCCGCTGCTGGTTCACCTTGACCGGATAGACACAGCAATACTCGCCCCGGTAGCCCGATTCCCGCATCGCCGCGGAGAAGGCGCCGTGGATCTCCCCGAGCCGGTGCTGGAGGATCTCGCCGAACCTGAGCAGGATCGGAAGGTCGATCCCGCGCACCTGCAGACGATCGACGAGGGCCTTGAGGTCGATGCTCTTGGTGGGATTCTTGTCCGGATGGACGAGCAGGTTGCCGTTCGGCCCCACGGAGAAGTAGCCGTTGCCCCAGCGGGCGACCTCGTAGAGGTCGGCGGCCTCCGCCGGGCTCCACTGCTCGACATCGAGATCGACTGCCATCGGCCACCCTCTTGAAGCGGCTCCCGCACCGCCTCCGCGGGCGGCTCCGGAATCCGACTTCGTGAGTGTAGCGTCCCCGGCCGGTTAGGCGAACAGTTCCTTGATCACCTTTCCGGAGTTGGCGATCTTCATCGGCCGTCCGTTCTTGGCGGTGAAGGTGGTTTCGAGCGAGATGCCGAGCGACTTGAGCACGCTCGCCATGAGGTCCTGCGAGGAATAGGGCTCGCTGACCACTTCCTTGCCGTCCGAGCTCGTCTCCCCGACGACCACGCCCCGCTTGAAGCCACCGCCCCCGACGACCACGCTCCAGCTGCGGGCCCAGTGATCGCGGCCGCCGTTGCCGTTGATGTTCGGCGTACGGCTGAATTCGCCCATCCACACGATCGCCGTGTCGTCCAGCAGGCCGCGATCGGCGAGGTCCGCCACCAGGCCGCTCATGGCACGGTCGAGTTCGGGCAGCTTGCGGTCGGCGAGCGTCGGAAAGATGCCGTCGTGGTTGTCCCATCCGCCCAGGTCGACCTCCACGAACGGCACGCCGGCCTCCACGAGCCGCCGGGCCATGAGGCAGCCGCGGGCGAAGCCGCTGGCACCGCGCTCGCCGATGCCGTACTTCTCCAGCACCTCCTTGGGCTCCTTGGCCACCTTGAACGCCTCCATCTGCTTGCTCGTCATCAGGCGGACGGTCTTGTCGAGCACCTTCGCGTGATCCTCGGCCACGCCGCCACGCTTTTCGCCGATGAACTTCTTCTCGATCGTGGCGAGCATCTCCAGCCGCTGGGACATCCGCACGGGATCGATGCCGACGTCGAGATTCCGTACGTTGCCGTTGGAGTCGACGACGAACGGCGCCCACGACATCCCGAGGAAACCCGGGCCCACGCTCCCGCTGCCAACCGACACGAAGGGCGGGATCTCGAGGTCGGGAACCTGCTCGGCGAGTTCGTGGGCGATCACGGCCCCGTAGCTCGGGTGCTCGACGTTGGGATTCGGCACGTAGCCGGTGTGCATGTAATAGCGGCCGCGCATGTGGTCGGCCTCGCGGGTGCTCATCGACCTCACGATCGACATGTGGTGCATCTGCTTGGCCATAAGCGGCATGTGCTCGCAGATCGCGACGCCGTCGGCGGAGGTGGAGATCTGCTTGAACGGCCCTCCGGTGGCGGACCCCGGCTTCAGGTCCCAGATGTCCATGGTGCTCGGCCCACCGCCCATCCAGAGGAGGATCGCCGACTTGTGCCGCTTCTTCATGTCGGCGGCGTTGGCGAGGATGGAGTTCGTGAAGGCCGTGGCCGGAGCCGCGAGCGCGGCCGCCCCGGCGAGGTGGCTCATGAAGTGCCGGCGGGAGATGTCGTGGGGCGTCGTGAACATCGCGATTTTTCCTGGGTGTGATCAGGCCACCGGGAGGGTGGCCGCATCGGGCAAAACGGCACGGACCGGGCATGGCCGTGCCGGCGTTCGGCTAGTGGTTGATGATGAACTCGTTGGAATTGAGGACGGCCCACCAGATGTCCTGGAGAGCCCCGATCGCATCCCCCTTGCGGTCCTGCATGAGCTTGTTGGCGGCGGCGACCTCCTTCGCCGAGGGCTTGCGGGCGAGCGCCGCAAGGTAGAGGGCGTCGATCTTGGCCGAGTTCTTGCCGCCACCCGCGGCCACCCGGTCGAGAAACCCTCCCTTGCCGGTGCCCGTGGCCACCTTGACGATGTCGCCGTTGAACATCATCAGCACCTGGGCGATCGAGCCGTTGAACGTCGTGGCGTCGTCGCCTTCGTCGGTGCCGAAGGCGATGATGAACTGCCGGAGCCATTCGTCCTTCTTCTTGGAGGCCGCCTCGCCCGCACGGCTCTGATCCGCCTCCGTGGCCGTGAGCAACGACTCGTAGAGGTCCTCGGCGCGCATCTGCCGCAGGTAGAAATGGGAGAACTTCGGCTTCTCTCCGAGCGTGGGATCGTCCTTCGCGTTCTTCGCCGTCACCCTGCTTGAGAGCGCGTAGGGTTTCGAGAGAACGATCCATCGCACGAGCTCCTTGAGGTCGAAGCTCTGCTCTCGAAAACGCTCCGCGAGGCCGTCGAGCAGTTCCGGATGGGAGGGAGGGTTGTGCTCGCCCAGGTCGTCGATCGGCTTCGTGAAGCCGTAGCCGAGAAAGTGGGCCCACATGCGGTTCACGATCGCCTTGGGAAAGAGCGGACTGCCCCCGATCAGGCGGGCGAGCTCCCGGCGGCGATTCGCACCCTTTTCCTTGCCATCCTCGGTCTTGTACGGCAGGTAGCCGTCCGGCGAGATCTCGGTGCCGTCCACGAACACCGGGTAGGCGACCTTCTTGAGGCCGTTGCGCAGTTCGTAGTAGATCTCCGCTGCTTCGGGATCGCCCCCCTCGCCCGCGAAGTCCTGGTCGACCATCTCGATCGACTGCACGTCCATCGTCTGTTCGAATCGGCGCAGGGCACGAGCCTGCCGGAAGAAGGCGTTCATCTCCCAGAACTGGTTCTGCTTGCCCTTGTTGAACGGATGGTTGTGGCACTGCGTGCACTGGACCTGCACCCCCAGGAAGATCTGTGCGGTCTTCGCCGTGGCCTGCACGCCGTCCTCCGCCATCTTTCCGGAGAGGAAGTTGGTGGCTCCGTTGAAGTTGTCGATGCCCTCCTTGTTCGTGTTGGACCCCGTGGCGGTGACGAGTTCCTCCATGAACCGGTCGCAGGGCATGTTCTTGGAGAACGCCCGGCGCAGCCACTGCCGCATCCCGGGACGGCTCACATTGTCATTGTCGGCATCCCTTCCGATGAGGACAGTCGTCCACACGTCCATCCAATTCCGAGCGTATTCGTCGACGTAGTCGTCACCGAGCAACCGGGCGACGAGATCCGCCTTCTTGGCGGGCGAGGAATCCGACAGGAACGCCTGCAGTTCTCCGCCGGTGGGAATGCGGCCGATGACGTCGAGGTGCACGCGGCGGCACCACTCGCCGTCGGTCGCCTCCGCCGCCGGCTCGAGACCCGCATCGGCCCACCCGGCCGACACCTGCTCGTTGATGAATCTCACCTGCGGGATGCCGAAGCTCTCGTCGCCCGCAACCACCGCAGACGCCGGACCCACCGCGCCGAGCACGATCGCCGCCACGAACAGCCGCCATCCGCGCACCATGAGACCGCTCCTATCGCCGAGGATCGGCTTGCCACCGGCACCCACTCAAGTGTATTCGCCAAACGCCTCGGGGCCTATTCCGGGACCGGGAAATCCGGCGCCATGCCGGGGGGCCCAGCCGGGGCGGCGGGCCACCGGGCGCCTGCTGGGCATGGGGGGGAGAGACTAGGCGCCAGCCTTCGACTTCCTCGGCGGCCGGGCGGCCTCGACCTTCGGGGCCGGCGACCGATCGGCGGCCTTCTCGGCACCGACGAACTCGAGCACGGCCCGGGGGCCCGCATCGCCGAGCCGCGGCGTCGCGAGCTTGAGAATCCGCGTGTATCCGCCCGGTCGGTCGACATACCGAGGGGCGATCTTCTCGAACAGCACCCGCGCAGCCTGCTTGTCGCCGAGGAGCGTCACCACCCGCCGCCGGGCGGTGACGGCAGGAGCGGACGCCGCCGCCCACTTCCGCCACTGCTCACCCTTTCGCCACCTGGCCCACTCGGCGGAACCGCGCTCGGCGGACACGGCGAATTCGCGGGCCCGCGCCGAGGCCGCCAGGCCTCGCTTGGCGATCGTGATGCACCGCTCCACGAGCGGCCGCACCTCCTTGGCCTTGGCGACGGTCGTGATGATCCGGCCCGGCGTGGCCGGCGCGCCGACCTCGTCGACGTCCACCTCGCGCTCCGTGAGCATGAGCGCCGAGGCGAGATTGCGCAGCAGGGCGCGTTGATGGGACGGGCTGCGGCCGAGGACGCGGCCTTTGCGACGGTGGCGCATGGATGAAACTCCCTGTGGCGTGAGTGGATGTGCAGGCGGCCTTCTCAGGCCTCCGCGGCCGAGGGCACCTGCATGCCGAGCTCGAGGCCGAGTTCCTTCAACTTGCCCTCGATCTCCTCGACCGTGGCGTCGCCCGCGTTCCGCAGTTCGAGCACCTCCTCGCGCGACCGCGACACCAGCTCGCGGAGCGACTGGATCCCCGCCTCGTGGAGACAGTTGCTCGCCCGCAACGACAGCTTCAGATCGGCGACCTGCATCCCGAGGCGGCTCTCGAGCGGCGCCTCGATCGCAAGCACGTCGGCGAACGCGGGCAGGTTCACCGCCGGACCCGGCTTGGCGTAGCCCACGAACGGGTTGAGGTGCTTGCGCAGGATCTTCGCGGCCTCCACGAGCGCCATTTCGGGCGTCACGGTGCCGTCGGTCCAGATCTCCATCGTCAGCTTGTCGTAGTTGGTCTTCTGCCCGACGCGGGTCTCCTCGACCTCGTACCGCACGCGGGTGACCGGACTGAACACGGCGTCGACCGGAATGATGCCGATCTCCTGGGCGTCGGGGCTGTGCTCGCTCGCCGGCACGTACCCGCGGCCGTTCTCGACGACCATCTCCAGTTCGAAGGGGACGTCGTCGGTGAGGGTCGCGAGGACGAGGTCCTTGTTGACCACCTCGACCGCGTCGTCGGTCTGGATGTCGGCCGCGGTGACGGGGCCCTTCGCGCTCTTCTCCACCCGGATGACGCGGGTCGAGTCGCTGTGGTTCTTCACCACCAGGCTCTTCACGGCGAGCACGATGTCGGTGACGTCCTCGAGCACTCCCTTGATCGTCGTGAACTCGTGCAACGCGCCGCCCACCTTGATCTGAGTGACGGCGCTGCCTTCGAGGCTCGAGAGCAGCACCCGCCGCAGGCTGTTGCCGACGGTCGTGCCGAAGCCTCGCTCGAAGGGCTCCGCTGTGAACCTGCCATAGGTCGGCGACAGCGTCCGGGAATCCGCCGTGACCGAACCGGGCAACTCGAGGCCTCGCCAACGGATGTGCATGAGATACTCCTTCGTTCAGTGGCTGATCGACCGGCGCGAACGCGCCTCGGTCACTTCGAACACAATTCGATGATGAGGTTGGCCTGCACGGGAATCGACACGTCCTCCGCCGTGGGCAGGCGATCGACCCTGCCCTCCGGGATCGGCCCCTCCACCCGCGACAGGAAGTCGGGCACGTCGCGCCGCGAGTCGGACATCGCAGCGTGAACGAGCTGCAGGCTCTTCGACCGGTTCTTCACGCGGATCAAATCGCCCGCCTTCACGAGGTAACTCGGCACGTCGAGCCGTCGCCCGTTGACGGTGATGTGACCGTGCATCACGGCCTGCCGGGCCGCTGCGCGCGACGACGCGAAGCCCATGCGATGGACGACGTTGTCGAGACGGCGCTCGAGGAGTTGCATCAGCGTCTCGCCCGTGTTGCCCGTGCCGCGCTCGGCGCGGGCGAAGTAGGTGCGGAATTGACGCTCGAGCACCCCGTAATAGTGCTTCACCTTCTGCTTCTCGCGCAGGTGGAGGCCGTAGTCGGTCGGCTTGCCACGCCGCTTCTGGACCATGCCCGGCGGCGACGCGCGTCGCTCGAAGGCGCACTTCGGCGTGTCGCAGCGGCTTCCCTTCAAGAACAGCTTCAGCCCGTCACGACGACAAAGGCGGCAGACCGGTCCGGTGATGCGTCCCATGGCTCCTTCTTCACTCTTCCTTCGATTGCGATGCGATGACTCGGGAGGGAAATCGTCCTGCGGCCTAGACCCGCCGCTTCTTCGGCGGACGGCAGCCATTGTGCGGCAGCGGGGTGATGTCCTCGATGCTCTTCACGTTCATGCCGGCGGCCTGCAGGGCCGTGATCGCGCTCTCGCGACCGCTGCCCGGCCCGCGCACCCGAACTTCGAGATCCTTCACTCCGAACTTTGCGGCCTTCTCGGCGGCCTGCTGGGCGGCACACTGCCCCGCGAACGGCGTGCCCTTGCGGCTCCCCTTGAAGCCGCACGTTCCGCCGCTCGCCCAGCAGAGCGTGTCGCCCTTGGTGTCGGTGATGGTCACGGTCGTGTTGTTGAAGCTCGCCGTGATGTAGGCGATCCCGGCCGTCACGCTCTTTTTCTTGGTCTTGGCTGCCTTTGACATGTCCGTGCTCGTGTGGTGTGCACCGCGTACCGCGGGCTACTTGAGATCCTTGACGCCCTTCTTGCCGGCGACCGTCTTCTTCGGGCCTTTGCGGGTGCGGGCATTGGTGCGGGTTCGCTGCCCGCGGACCGGGAGGCCGCGCCGGTGGCGGAGGCCGCGGTAACTGCCGATGTCCTTGAGTCGCGAGATGTTCTGGGACACCTGCCGACGCAACTGACCCTCGACGACGTAGTCCTTGTCCATCAGGGCGGCGAGACGGGCGAGTTCGTCCTCGTGCAGGTTGCGGGCCACGCCCTCCGGATCGACGCCGGCCTTGTGGCAGAGTTCACGGGCGACCCGCGGGCCGACGCCGTACAGGTACTGCAACGAGAAGATGGTCTTCTTTTCCGACGGGATGTCGACGCCGAGGAGACGGGGCATGAAAAAATGTCCGCTGAGGTTCGTGGAAGCCTGGGTCCGTCCGAGCCGGGGGGGGCGTCCCGCGAAGGGCGCCTGATCCGTTGCACGGGCGGTTCACATCGTCGATCGGCCGCTGGTCACCCCTGCCGCTGCTTGTGACGGGGGTCGGCGCACACGACGAACACCACGCCGCGCCGCCGCACGATCTTGCACTTTTCACACATGCGACGGACGCTGGCGCGAACCTTCATACGCGAACCCGTGGTGACGACCGACCACGCCTTCAAGCAGGGATAGGGGGGAAATGCGGAGCCTCGGAGTATAGGAAGCCGGAGGGGCCGTTCCAAGGGGGTGGCGGATCGGCCGATGTTTTGCAGCCATCGGCCGGCAGGAGGCAGGGTCCTTCAGGCCGCGCTGCCCACGGTTTCCCCGGCGGCGGGGGCCGCCGTGAGCACGACCGGACCGGTCTCGGTGATGGCGACCGTGTGCTCGAAATGGGCGCTCGGCAGGCCGTCGACCGTCGACTGCGTCCAGTGATCCTGCAAAGCCCGAACCTTCTTCGTGCCCATGTTCACCATCGGTTCGACGGCGATCACCAAGCCCGGCTCGAGTTCGAAATCGTGATTTTTCCGGAAGGCCGGCGTGCAGAAGTTCGGCACCTGTGGGTCTTCGTGCATCTTCCTGCCGATCCCGTGGCCGACGAAGTTCTCGACCACGGAAAAGCCGTGGTCGCGCACGTACTTCGCCATTTCCGAGGCCACGTCGCTCCACCGGCTGCGCACCGCCATGAGTTCGATGGCCAGAGCCAGCACGCCGGACGTGCAGTCGAGAAGCCGCTGTGTTTCGGGCGCGATCGCCCCCACCCCGTGGGTGAAGGCCGAATCACCGCACCATCCGTCGACGCTGCAGCCGGTGTCGATGCTCACGACGTCACCCGCCACGAGCACGCGGGGGCCGGGGATGCCGTGCACCACCTCGTCGTTCACCGACGTGCAGCAAACGGCGGGGAACGGAACCTTGCCCGGCACGCCCTTGAACAGCGGTACGGCACCGTGCTTCGCGAAAAACGCCTCGATGGCCCGATCGATCTCGCCGGTGGTGACTCCGGGGCGCACCATCGACGCCGCCATCTCGTGCGCTCCCCAGACCACGAGCCCTGCGCGACGCATCGCCGCGATCTCACGGGCAGAACGAAGATTCACCACCGGGCCGCACCCACGCTCGAGGAGGAAAAGACGGACGTATCGACCATACTATACCTCGGGCCTGGTCCGCTCGCGATGACCGCGACGCACGCCGCGTTGTGAAAACCGCTCCACCGCCGTCCGCACTCGGCCGAAGATTTCCTCCGCCGTGCCCAGTCCGTCGACGCTCGCGAGCTTGCCCTGCCGCTGGTAATAGTCGAGCAGCGGCGCGGTCTGGACCTCGAAGCTGGCGATCCGCTTGGAAAAGATCTCCGGGTCGTCGTCCGCCCGCTTCCTCGCAAGCATCCGCCGCACCAGCTCGTCCCGCGGGACGGCCAGCTCGATGACGCCGTCCACGCTCATGGCCCGCCGCTCGAGGAGCTCGTCGAGAGTCGCGGCCTGGGGAAGCGTGCGGGGAAACCCGTCAAGAAGGCACCCGTTGCGGCAGTCGGACGCCTCCAGGCGTTTCGTGACCATCCCGAGGATGATGGCGTCGGGCACGAGCTGCCCGTTCTCCATGTAGGCCGCCGCCTGCATGCCCTCGGGGGTTCCGGCGCGCACGGCCGCACGGAGCATCTCGCCCGTCGACAGGTGCGGCACCCGCAGATGCTCGACCAGTCGCTGGCACTGGGTGCCCTTCCCCGCGCCGGGCGGTCCGATGAGGATGATCCGCATGCAACGTCCGCGGGGATGGCTGGCGGCCGCTCGTGGCCCGGGCCGGTCAGGCTTTTTCGAGCAGCCCGGTGTAATTCCTCATCACGAGGTGACTGTCGATCTTCTGCACGAGGTCGAACGCCACGCTCACCGCGATGAGAAGGCCCGTACCGCCGTAAAAACTGGCGATCTGGGCCGGGATGCCGAGGGCGCCGCCGACGATCGTCGGGATGATCGCCACGAGCGCGAGAAATGCCGCCCCGACGTAGGTGATCCGCTCCATCACCCGCTCGAGGAAGTCGGCCGTGCGCTTCCCCGGGCGGTAGCCGGGGATGAACGCGCCGAAGTTCTTGAGATTGTCGGCCATCTCCTTCGGGTTGAACGTGATCGCCGTCCAGAAGTAGCAGAAGAAGTAGATCAGGACGACGTACAGCACGTTGTAGAGGAAGGACTGGCCGCGGGTGAACGAATCGTGGAGCGCGCCGAGCACCGCACTGCCGGGATTCGAGTTGTGCAGATACTGGAAGAGCATCTGGGGGAAGAGCAGCAGCGAGCTCGCGAAGATGATCGGCATCACGCCGGCCTGATTCACCCGCAGCGGCAGGTACTGCCGCGTGCCGCCGTAGACCCGACGGCCGCGCACGTGCTTGGCGCTCTGCGTGGGGATGCGCCGCTGCCCCTGCGTCATGAACACCACCCCCGCCACGACTCCCACGAACAGGGCCGCAAGCACGAGCAGCGTCTCGATCCCGAGCTTGCCGCCACCGCCGCCGAGCTCCCAGCTGGTGTCGCTGCCGAGCTGCACCAGCGCGCTCGGCATCGCCGCGAGGATGCCCGCCATGATGAGCAGGCTGATGCCGTTGCCGATCCCGAACTCGTCGATCTGCTCCCCCAGCCACATGAGGAACACCGTCCCGGCGGTCATCGTCATGACGGCCACGAACTGCCAGATGAACGGCAGCCGGCCGTCGACGAGGAAGCCCGATTGGATCAGCGGCGTCTCCCCGACACGGGCGGTCGACAGGAAGGCAACGTACGCCCAGCTCTGCACGACGCAGATCAGCACGGTGGCGTACCGGGTGTATTCGTTGATCTTCTTGCGGCCCGCCTCCCCCTCCTTCTGGAGCCGCTCGAGCGGCGGCCACACCGTGGCGAGGAGCTGGAAAATGATGGACGCCGAGATGTAGGGCATGATCCCGAGGCCGAAGATGGTCGCCTGCGAAAGCTGGCTCGCCGAGAACACGGCCACCGTCTTGAGGAGGTCGCCGATGCCGCCGGCCTCCTCGGCGAAGGCCGTCATCGCCTTGGGATCGACGATCGGAAGGGGCACCTGCCAGCCCACGCGGTAGATGGCGAGCAGCCCGAGCGTGAGCAGGATTTTCTGCCTCAGTTCGGGGATCGTGAAGATGATCCGAAGTTTTTCCAGCACGGAACCGACTCCTCTGGTGGCCGGGGGGCCGACAGCCTACCGAACGGACACCCGGGCTACACAGCCGGCTTTTTCCGAGCGGGCTTTTTCTTCCCCTTCTCGACGGGGGCGGCGCCGGGCAATTCGGTGGCGGTGCCTCCCGCCGCCTGGATCTTTTCCCGAGCCTGGGCACTGAAATGGTGCGCGGAAACCTTCAGGGCCTTCGAGAGCTTGCCGTCGCCGAGGATCTTCAGCTCGTGCCAGATCCCCTTGGCGAGGCCCGCCGCCCTGATCGTGGCAGGCGTCACCTCGGCGTTGGCAGCGAAGCATGCGTCGAGATCGTCGACGTTCACGGCCGCGACGATGAGGCCGTGCCTGTTGTGGAAGCCCCGCTTCGGAATCTGGCGGATGATGGGCATGCGGCCGCCCTCGAAGATGGCCGGCGCCGACCAGCCCGCGAGCTGCCCCTGCCCCTTGTTGCCACGACCGGCGGTGCGCCCCTTGCCGGAGCCAGGCCCGCGTCCCACGCGCATGCGCCTCTTGTTCTTGTTCACGCCGCGGTTGACGTCGCTGATCTTCATGGGGATTCCTTCACTGGACCTCGGGGGCGGGATGTGCGCGGGCGGTTCACGAGAGCGACACGCCCCGGAGCCGCTCGACGTCGGCCTTGGTGCGGAGCTGCTTGAGGGCCTCGAGCGCCGCTTTCACGAGATTGACGGGATTGGTCGAGCCGTGCGCCTTGGTGAGCACGTCGTGGATGCCGGCCGACTCGCACACGGCGCGGACCGCTGCGCCCGCGATGATGCCGGTGCCCGGGCTGGCCGGCAGGAGGATGACCTTCGCGGTGCCGCTCGTGCCCTCCACGCGGTGCGGGATCGTGCCCGACTCCACAGGCACCTCGATCAGGTTTTTCATGCCGTCCTTGATCGCCTTTTCGACCGCCGGCGGCACCTCGTTGGCCTTGGCGTAGCCACAGCCCACCTTGCCGCGGCCGTTGCCCACCACGACCAGGCCGGCGAAGCTGAATCGCCGCCCGCCCTTCACCACGGTGGCGCAGCGACGCACCTTGACCACCTTCTCGGCGAACTCGCCGGTCGCACGCTCTCCGCCGCCGCCACGTGAGTCCCGATCTCTGCTTCCGGTCGACACTGGATTCATGCTCCCTGGGGATGGATGGCTCAGAACTCGAGGCCGGCGGCGCGGGCCGCGTCGGCGAGCGCCGCGACGCGGCCGTGGTAACGGAACTCACCGCGATCGAAGCACACCTTCTTCACTCCGGCGGCCTGGGCCCGCTCGGCCACCGCCCGACCGATCGCCTCGGCCGCCTGCTTGTTGCCACCGAATCCGATCGAGTCCCGGATCTGCTTGTCCATCGAGCTCGCGGAGGCCAGGGTGCGGCCCGCGGCATCGTCGATGACCTGGGCATAGATGTGCTTGTGGGTGCGAAACACCGCCAGCCGCGGGCGCTCCGCGGTGCCGCGGAGGTGCCGGCGCACGCGATTGCGCCGCCGGAGCCGCTGACGGAGGATGGTGCGGGCGTGATCCATGGATGCCTCGTACTGCTGCTGACTGGGTGCTACTTGGTGACGGCCTTGCCCGCCTTGCGGCGGACCTGTTCGTTCTCGTACCGGATGCCCTTGCCCTTGTAGGGCTCGGGCTTCCGCAGCGACCGAACCTCGGCGGCGAACTGGCCGACGAGCTGCTTGTCGATGCCCTTGATCACGACGTGCGTCTGGTCGGGGCAGGTGACCGTGAGGCCCGCGGGGATCGGAACCTGCAGTTCGTTGGCGAAACCGACGCGGAGCTGCAGGACGTTTTTCTGGATCGCGGCGATGTATCCCACGCCGACGATCTCCAACTTCTTCTCGTAGCCCTTCGTAACCCCCTCGACCATGTTCGCGGCCAGGGCACGCGACAGGCCGTGCACCGCCCGGGCCGTGCGGGTGTCGTCGCTCCGCTTGACCGTGAGCACGCCGGAGGCCTGGTCGATTTCGACCTTCACCGCCGGATGCAGCCGCTGCTGCAGCTTGCCGAGCGGACCCTCGACCTTGAGCGTTCCGGCCTCCACGGCCGCCTTCACGCCCTTGGGAATCTGCACGGGAGCCTTGCCGATGCGGGACATTGCAGGGTCGCCTTTCTGGTTTACCAAAGCTCGCAGAGCACTTCGCCGCCGAGCTTGCGTTGCCGCGCCTCTCGGTCGCTCACCACGCCGCTCGACGTGGAGAGAATCGATATCCCCAGCCCGCCGAGCACCGGCTTGAGCCGCACCGATCTGCTGTACACGCGCCTGCCCGGCGAGCTCACGCGCTTGATGTGGCGGATCAGCCGCTCGCCGTTGGGCCCGTACTTGAGCTCCAGCTGGAGTTTCGCGACGGGCTCCGATTCCACCTCGCGCCAGTCCCAGATGAAACCCTCTCGCTTGAGGACGTCGGCGACACCTCGCTTCACCTTCGAACTCGGCACTTCGACGGTGGCGCGTTCGACGCGCACCGCGTTGCGGATGCGGGTGAGCATGTCGGCGATGGGATCGGTCATCATGTCAAAAGAGCCTTTGCTGCTTGGAGCTACCGTGTGTCAGCCAGTCTGGGGTCGCCAATCGGGGGTCACCAACTCGCCTTGCGCACTCCCGGAATGCAGCCCTGGTCGGCGAGTTTCCGGAAGCAGATCCTGCACGCGCCAAACTTGCGGTACACGGCACGGGGCCGACCGCACAGCATGCAGCGATGCACCTTCCGCGTGGAGAACTTGGGCGGACGCTTCGCGGCCGCGATCTTCGACTTGCTCGCCATCGTTCGATTCCAGTGCCAGCGGCCGGGACGGGCCGCAATCTCCTGCGCCGATGCCGCTACGCCGCGGCACCGCCATCTTCGCCGTCCTTCTTGAGCGGAACGCCCATCGCCCGCAGGAACTCGCGCGCCTCGTCGTCGTTGCGGGCCGACGTGACGAGCGTGATGTTCATCCCCTGGGGACGGGTGAACTTGTCGGGGTTGATCTCGGGAAACACCATCTGCTCCGAGAGGCCGAGGCTGTAGTTGCCGTGGCCGTCGAAGGCGGTGCTCGACAGGCCGCGGAAGTCCCGCACGCGCGGCAGGGCGAGCGACACCAGGCGGTCGAGAAACTCGTACATCCGGCGGCCTCGCAGCGTCACCTTGCACCCGATGGGGAGGTTTTCCCGCAGCTTGAATCCCGAGACGGCGGCCTTCGAGAGCGTTGCGATCGGCTTTTGTCCCGTCACCTGGGCCAGGGCGCTGATCGCCTCTTCGAGGTACTTCTTCTCGGTCACGGCCACGCCCACCCCCATGTTCACAACGATCTTCTCGAGCTTCGGGATGGCGTGGGGGTTGGTACGTTCGAGTGCCTTGCCAAGCGCGGGCCGCACGTGAGTGCGGTAGTGCTCAAGCATCCGCGGGGTGCCGGCCGGCCCGGGAGCCGACTGCGCCGCCTTCGTCTTCTTCGCCATGATTCAGGTTCCTCGCGCTGGTCGTTTGGACGGGTTACTTCTTGGCGGCCGCCCGCGCGGCCTTGGGCCGCTTGAGCACTCCGAGGTCGGTGCCACACTTGCGGCACACCCGCGACCGGCCGCCGTCGGCCGCGACCTTGACGCCGAGCCGGCTCGCCTTGCCGCACGAGCCGCAGACGACGAGCACGTTCGACGCGTCGATCGGCATCTCCTTGCTGAGCCGTCCGCCCTGCTGGTTCTTCTGGCTGCGCTTCACGTGCCGGTAGACGCGGTTGACGCCCTCGACCACCACGCGGCCCTTCTCCGGCTGGACGGAGAGCACCTTCGCGCGAGTGCCGCGAGCGTTGCCCGTCTTCACCTCGACAAGATCACCCGATCGGATCAGCATCACACCACCTCGCTCGCCAGACTGACGATCTTCATGAAGTTGCGGTCTCGCAGCTCACGGGCCACCGCCCCAAAAATGCGGGTGCCCTTGGGATTCTTCTCGTTGTCGATGATCACGCAGGCGTTGGTGTCGAACTGGACGTAGCTGCCGTCATCACGGCGGGTGGGCCGCTTGCAGCGGACGATCACGGCCTTGACGACCGCCTTCTTCTTCACGTCGCTTCCAGCGATCACGCTCTTGACGCTGCACACGATGACGTCGCCGAGGCCGGCGGTCCGCTTCCGGCTGCCGCCCAGCACCTTGAAGCACATCACTTCCTTCGCGCCGGTGTTGTCGGCCACAACGAGCCGGGTCTGCATCTGGATCATGTTGCCGCCCCTTCCTCACCGAGGGGCCGTCCGGAGGCCGCGGCCTCCTCCGCGCGGGCGGCCGACTCCCGCAACCGTGTCGCACGGGCACCGCTGCGGAGCGACGCCACGTCGACCGCCGTGCTCTTGGCGACGACCCGGACGAGTTCCCACCGCTTCAGGCGGCTCCTCGGCCGGCACTCGATGATCTCGACGGTGTCGCCGGGCTGCGAGGTCTCCTCCTCGTCGTGCACGTGGCACACGGTGCGCCGGTGCTGGATGCGGCCGTACTTCGGGTGCCGGACGACGCGCGGAATCTCCACGCGCCGCGTCTTTGCCGAAGAGGCGCTCGTCACGGTTCCGGTCTCGACTCGCTTGGGCATGGGGGTGTTCCTTAGGTGGCGCTCGCGGCCTTCTTCTGCCGCTCGGCGAGGATCGTCTGGCACCTGGCGATGGTGCGGCGGTTGTTCCGCACCTCCGAGGGCGCCGCCAGCTTCTCCGACTGGGCCTGAAGCCTGAGGCGGAAGAGCGACTCGGCGGCGTCTTTCCAGACGAGCCGGATCTGCTCGTCGCTCATGTCGCGGAGGTCACGTGCCTTGGTGGTGCTCATGGGTGTGGCTCCTTACATCGCCCGCCGCTTCACGAACCGGACCCGGATCGGCATCTTGTGGGCGAGCCGCGCCATGCAGACGCGGGCCGCTTCCTCCGACACGCCGCCGATCTCGTAGAGGATGGCGCCGGGCTTGATGACGGCGGCCCAATACTCCGGCTCGCCCTTGCCCTTGCCCATGCGGGTCTCGAGCGGGATCGATGTGATCGACTTGTGGGGGAACACGCGCACGTACAGCCGTCCCTCCGTGCGGAGGTATTGCTGGGCCGCGATGCGGCCCGCTTCGATCGTCGCGGCAGGGAGCCATCCCGGCTGCTCGGCCTGGAGGCCGAAGTCGCCGAAGACGACGCGATTGCCGCGCGAGGCGTCACCTCTTATACGACCTCTTTGGCTTTTTCGGTGCTTGACCCTCTTGGGCATCAGCGCCATCGCCGTTCTCCTCGTACATGCCTTGGTTGACCCAAACCTGGATTCCGATGTTGCCCTGCGCGGTGGGCGCCTCGCAGAAGCCGTAGTCGATTTTCGCCCGCAGCGTCGACAGCGGCATCGAGCCCGCGATCGCCTTCTCACACCGCGACATCTCGGCCCCGCCGAGGCGGCCGGCCAGTTGGATCTTCACCCCCTTGGCGCCCGCGTCCATGGTGGAGTCGATCGCCCGCTTGAGCGTGCGGCGAAACGCAGCCCGCTTGCTGAGCTGGTCGGCGATGTCCTCGGCGATGAGCTGGGCCTGGATCTCCGGGCGCGACACCTCCTCCACCTTGAGGTTCACGCGCCGCCCGAGAAGCTCCTGGAGTTCGTCCTGCAGGCGGTCGACCTCCTGCCCCTTGCGGCCGATGATCACGCCGGGACGGGCGGAGTGCAGGATGACCTTCACCTCGTCGCGCGTGCGCTCGATCTCGACCTTCGGGATGGCGGCCGCGCGGTACTTCGTCTTCAGGAATCGCCGCACCTTGAAGTCCTCCATGAGGAGGTCGCGGAACTCCTTCTTGGAGGCGTACCACCGGCTCTTCCACGGCTCGGTGATGCCCGTGCGGAATCCGGTTGGATGAACTTTTTGACCCATGACTGTCGTGCCTTCCGTCGAGCCCTCGTGCGCCTAGTCGGCGCTGTCGAGTGCCACCTTGATGTGAGACATCCGTCGCTTGATCCCGAACGCCATGCCGCGGGCCCGGGGGCGGATCCGCTTGAACATCGGCCCCTCGTCGACGCGGGCGTCGACCACGACGAGGTCGTCGACCCCGGTCGCCTGGGCATGCTCCGCGTTGCCGAGGGCGCTCTTGATCACCTTCTCGAGCATCCGGGCGCCGCGATGCGGCTGGAACCGCAGGATGTCGAGCGCCTCGTCGGCGAACTTGCCGCGGACGAGATCCGCCAGCGCCCGCACCTTGCGAGCGCTGATCCGGGCGTATTTGTGGGTGGCTGTGTAGGGCATGATTCACCTCGTTCCTGGCGTCCCGCTACTTCGCGGCGGGGGCCGGCGTGGCCGCCTCCTTCACCTTGCCGCCATGGCCGCGGAACGTCCGCGTCGGCGCGAACTCTCCGAGCTTGTGGCCGACCATGTCCTCCGTGATGAACACCTTCAGGTGCTGCTTGCCGTTGTGCACCATGAACGTGAGCCCGATGAACTCCGGCACGATCGTGCAGCGGCGGGACCACGTCTTGATCGGGTCGCGCTTGCCACTCGACAGCTGCGCCTCGACCTTCTCGAAAAGGCGCGGGTCGACGAACGGTCCTTTTTTTGCGCTTCGTCCCATGGGGTGTTCCTAGCGGAGTTTCAACTGGCCGTAGCGGCGGCTCTTGCGACGCCGGATGATCGCGGAGCCCGACGGCTTCCGCGGCTTGCGGGTGCCGCCGCCCTTAGCGCTCTTGCCGGTGGGGCTCACCGGGTGGCGGCCGCCCTTGGTGCGACCCTCGCCGCCGCCGTGGGGATGGTCGATCGGGTTCATCGCCGTGCCGCGGACGTGCGGGCGGATGCCCATCCACCGCTTGCGGCCCGCCTTGCCGAGGACCACGTTCATGTGCTCGGAATTGCCGATGGCCCCGATCGTCGCCCGGCAGGCGGCCGGCACGCGGCGAATTTCACCGCTCGGCAGCGTAAGCTGGGCCCACTGCGATTCGCGGGCCACGAGCACGGCCGATGAACCGGCCGAGCGACAGAGGCGGCCACCGCGACCCTCCTGCAACTCGACGTTGTGGATCTGCATGCCCAGCGGTATGGCAGACATGGGCAGGCAGTTGCCCACCTCCGGCGGCGCGTCGGGGCCGCTCATCAGCCGCGCACCGACCTTGAGCCCCTCCGGCGCGAGAATGAACCGCTTCTCCCCGTCTGCGTAGTGCACGAGCGCCACGCGGCAGGTGCGATTGGGGTCGTACTGGATGCTGTCCACGGTGCCGGGCACGCCATCCTTGTTGCGGCGGAAGTCGACGAGCCGGTAGTGCTGCATGTGACCGCCGCCGCGATGGCGGGCGGTGATCTTGCCCTGGTTGTTGCGGCCGCCCTTCTTCCGCTTGCGGATCCGGAGCCGCTTCGGCGCATCGGCGTTGGGCGTCAGTTCGGCGAAGTCGGACACGCTCGCGCCGCGACGGCCGGGGCTGGTGGGGTTGTACGTGCGAATGCCCATCGTTGGATTCCAGTGCGTGCGGTTCGGTGTGCTGCCGGGCTAGAACAGGTTGATCTTGTGCTCGGGCTTGAGGGTCACGACCGCCTTCTTCCACGGCTTCGCGACGGTCCGCTTCATGCGGCTGCGACGCGTCTTGCCCAGGCGGTTTTGGATCGCGATCTTCTCGACCTTGACGTTGAACATCTCCTCAACCGCCCGACGCACGTCGGCCTTGGTGGCGGCCACCACCACCTCGAACGAGTAGGCGTTGTGCCGGGTGGCCCGATGCATCCCCTTCTCGGTCAGCAGGGGCCTCACGATCACCTGGTGCGGCGCGAGGCGGGAATTCAGGCTCGGAACCGGAGGTACAGGCACAGCCATCGCTTACGTCCCCTTCTTGTTTCGCGCCGGCGCCGCACCCCTGCGGCGAGCGGCGGAACGCGCGGACGACTTCTTGGCGCCCGCCGCAGCGGGCTTGGCCCGCGCCTTGGCCGTGGCCCTGAACGCATCGATGGCCGCCGTCGTCATCACGATCGTCCGCGGACGCAGGATCGACCACGCGTTGAGATCGGCGACAGGCGCCACGGAGACGCCGTCGATGTTGCGGAAACTCTTCCACAGGGCGTCGTCGTGCTTCTCGGGAGCGACGAGCACCGTCTGCTCACCGAGGCCCAGGGCGCCGAGGAACTTCGCCGCCTCCGCCGTCTTCGGGGACGGGAGGGGAAGCCGATCGACGAGTTTCACTTCGTCGTCGGCCAGTCGCGCCGCAAGCGCCATGCGGGTGGCGGTCTGCAGGGCCTTCCGCGGCATCCGCCAGCCGAAGTCGCGCGGCCGCTTGGCGAAGATGTGGCCGCCGCCCCGACGCGTGCCGCTGCGCCGGCCGCCGGCCCGGGCGTTGCCCGTGCCCTTCTGCCGGTAGAGTTTCTTCGTGGAGCCGGCCACCTCGCCGCGGGTCTTCGTCCGCATGGTGCCTTGGCGCTGGTTCGCCTGATACATGACCACCGCGTCGTGCAGCAACTGCTTGCTGACCGAGGGAGCCAGTTCGGCCGGGTCGATGTCGTACGACCCGACCTTCTTACCCGACATGTCGTAGACGGCGAGATTCACTTCGCACCTGCCTTCTTCTTGCCGGACGGCGTGGCCGGCCCGCCCACCCTGCGGAGCTTGTTGGTCTGCTTCACGACCACGAATGCGCCGTTCGGGCCGGGCACCGCGCCCCTGACGAGGAGCAGGTTGTGCTCCTTGTCGATCCGCACGAGCTTCACGTTTCTCATCGTCGAGCGCTCGTTGCCGTAGCGGCCGCCATCCGCTTCCCCTTGAAGACGCGGGCGGGCGACGTGTTCATGCTCGTGCCGCCCTGGTGGCGGTGCACCTTCTTCACGCCGTGGCTGGCCCGCTGCCCCTTGAATCCGTGCCGCTTCATGACGCCGGCCGTGCCACGACCCTTGGTCGTTCCCGTGACGTCCACGAACTCGACGCCCTCGAAGACCTCGACGGTGAGCGTCTGACCGACCTCAACGCCGTCATAGGCACCGCGGAATTCCCGCACGAAACGCTTCGGCTCACAGCCGGCCTTGGCGGGGAGAGCCGCTCCGCCCTCAGCGAGCCGCTTGCTCCGCTTGCTGTCGAGCTTCGCCACCTGGCCGCGAACCGCGCGACTCGCCAGCCGGCGCGGCTTGTCGAGGAAGCCAACCTGCACGGCCGAGTAGCCGTCGCGGTCGGGCGTGCGCACCGTGAGGATCGGGCACGGGCCGGCTTCGATCACGGTGACCGGCACCACGGTGCCGTCGGCGTCGAACACTTGCGTCATCCCGACCTTGCGGCCCAGGAGACTCTTGCGACCGGCTTTTTCGGCCTTGGTCGCGGCAGTGGCGGTGGATGCAGCCATCTTCATTTCGCCGGCGAAACGGGCGGCCCGGCGACAGCCTCGCCGGCGTCCATCTCGCGATCACGCTCGAAGCCGTCGGCTGCGGGAGCACCCGGGGCAAACCCCGCGTCTTACCCGCAACGCCTTCCAAGCATGCCTTGTCGTGCGCTCCTGAATGTGGTTCCCGGGTGTTTCCGGCCGTGCGGCTCCGTTACCGCGACGACGCCTTGATCTTGATGTCCACGCCTGCCGGCAGGCTCAGCTTGTTGAGGGCTTCGATCGTCTTGGCGGTGGCCTGGACGATGTCGATCACACGCTTGTGCGTGCGGATCTCGTATTGCTGGCGGGCCTTCTTGTCGATGTGCGGGCTGGACAGGACGGTGTACCGCTCGACCCGGGTGGGGAGCGGGATCGGCCCATGAACCTCGGAGTTCGTGCGCTTGGCGGTATCGACGATCTCCGCGGCGCTCTGGTCGAGCACCGCGTGGTCGTAGGCTTCCATGCGGATGCGGATGATTTCCTGTGTCGGGCCGGCCACGCAACGCACTCCAATGAATCGAACCAATGAATCGAAAAAACCGCCGAAACCGACTGTTTCAGCCGGTTTTCGCCGAGCCCCAGAAACTAAATGTCTTCCCGGGGTGTGTCAACAACCCATGCAAATCCGGCCTGTTTCCCGGGCCGGATCTCACAGCCGCTTGAGGCGGATGTCGCGAAACTCCGCCCACATTGGCTTGCCTGCGTGGAGTTGGAGGGCGATCACGCCCGTGGACAGCGCCTTGGGATGCTCGTCGGTGAAGTCGAGCACGAGCTTGCCGTTGAGGTAGTGGCGGATGTGGTTGCCCTCGGCCCTGATGATGACATCGTTCCAGTCGTCGAGTTTCATCAGTTTTTCAAAGGCTGCCTGGTCGAGGACCGTCTCCACGACCCGCTTGTCGCCCCCGGCGGGCCAGACGGCCCGCTCACCCAGCTGGCAGATCCGCCCCCGGCCGCCGGCAAAGCCCCCCTCGTCGTAGATGAATCCCGGCACATTCGGCAGTTTCGTCTCGTTCCGGAGTTCGTGCTGGTAGCCCCGGACGACCCACTTGTTTTTCGCCGAATCGTCCGTGATCCGCCGGGACCGATACTGGATGCCGGAGTTGTTTTCCGCGTTGCAGCGGAACGAGAGCCGCAGTTCGAAGTTGCCCACGTCTTCCCCCTTCCAGATCAGGAACGTGTTGCCGTTGGCCACGTTCTCGGGGGTGGTTTCGCCGTGAATCACGCCGTCGCGCACGCACCAGAGCCGCTCATCACCCTCCCACCCGGTGAGGTCCGTTCCGTTGAAGAGCACCTCCATGCCCTCGGGCATGGGCGGGGCCTGTTCGCCACGGGCCACGGTCACCGACGCAACGAGGCAGACGATGCCCAACACGACACGACGAATCATCGGGAGACTCCTGACGGGGGTAAAAACCGCTGCATTTCCACACACCGAGGCTATCATACCGGCCGTTGCCAGAGGACGCTGCTTTGACACCCGGGCCTCGATTCCGTCCGCCTGCAGGCCTCCCCTTCTGGATCGCCCACACGGCCTTCTGGCTGGCCACGTTCGCGACGGCGATGCTTCTCGTTCGCGCCTTTCGCCCAGCGCTGGCCGATCCGGGATGGTTCATCGGTAGCCGCGTCCTCGCGGGATTCTTCCTCACGGCCGCCCTCCGGGCAGTGGCTCGGCACCACGCGCTGCTCGACAGTCTCGGGGTCTCGAAGGTGGGGCTCATGGTCGGCGGCCCGCTCGTCGGGGCGATCGTGATGACACTGGCGGGCGTCGCCTTCGGCGGCTCTGTTGGGGGGGCGATCGGAGACGGCATGTCCCCAGCCCGGGTCGGGCTCGCGGCCAGATTCGTGCTCAACCTCATGCCGCTGGGCACCTGGGCGGCCGCCTACTTCGGGTCGCAACTGCTCCGCGACCAGCGGGCGGCCGAGATGCGGGCGTTCGAGGCGGAGGCGCTCGCGGCCCGCAACGAACTCAACCAACTCCAGGCGCAGATCAGCCCGCATTTCCTGTTCAACGCGCTCAACACGATCCTGGCCTGCCGGCAGTCGCCGAACGACATCGAGACGATCACGCAGTCGTTGGCGAAATACCTGCGGTTCCTCTTGCGGCCGACTTCGACACTCGAGCCGCTGGGCAGCGAGATCGACGCCCTCGAGGAGTACCTCACGATCCAGTCGTTTCGTTTCGGCGACAGGCTCGCGTGCCGGATCGAGTGCGATGCCGACATCCGGCGGATTCCCGTCCTGCCCGTCATGATCCAGCCGCTCGTGGAAAATGCCCTGAAATACGGCGAGTCAGGCGACGGCCGCCGCCTCGAGGTCTCGGTTCGGGCCTTCCGGGAGGGCGATCGGCTGCTCATCGAGGTCGGCAACACGGGCCGCTGGCTCCCCTCCTCACCCGCCGGATCGACGCAGACGGGACTGCACGCGCTGCGCCGCCGCCTCCTCCTGCAGGGCGGGCCGGAGGCGACCGTCACGACTGCCGAAGAGGGCGGTCGGGTACTGGTCACGATCCGGATTCCGCTCGATCGCCGATACGCCCTTCCATCCGCACCCGTGGAGACCCTGGGATGATCACGGCCCTGCTCGTTGACGACGAACCGCGGGCGATCGACCGGCTCGCCGAAATGCTCGAGACGTTCGAGACGGTCGAGGTCATCGGCCGGGCCGGAAGCGTCGACGAGGCGGAGCGGTTTCTCCGCGGGCGTGTGCCCGACGTCGTGTTCCTCGACATCACGATGCCCGGGAGGCTCGGGATCGACCTCGTGGCGAGCATTCCCCGCGGCACCCGGGTCGTGTTCGTGACCGCGCGCGAGGGGCATGCCATCGACGCCTTCCGGGCCGGGGCGGTGGATTACGTGCTCAAGCCGTTCGACTTGGACCGGCTGGCGATCACCATCGAACGGCTCGAGGACCTGCTCGGCGCCGCAGCGACCACAGCCGCGGATGAGGAGGAGCCCGCGGCCACGGCCGCATCACGGGCGCGGATCGTGTCGGGCGACGAAGGGGACACGTTGCGGCTCGCCACCGGTCGGGTCGGCGGCTTTGCGGTGGTCCGCCACGACGACATCGTGTGGATCGAGGCCATTCAGAACTACACGCGCGTGCAGATCGTCGGCCAGCCGCCGACGGTGGTCCGCCGCACGATGACGGAATGGGAGGCACTCCTTCCGGGCGAACGGTTCCGCCGCATCAGCCGTTCACTGATCGTGCAGGTGCCGGCGATCCGCTCGACGCAGTGGAAATCACGGGACCAGATGCTCGTGTTCTTTCGGGGCGTCGATGAGCCGCTGCCGATCGGGCGGACACCGATGGCACGGCTCAAGGACCTGCTCGAGGACGCCTGAGCCGCACTTTCAGGCCAATCGCCGGCGAGCCTTTTTCACCCGGGCGAAAATGCCAGCCAAAACGCCGCCGACGCCGACGAGCACGATGGTGGAGGGTTCAGGGACGGCGACGAAGGTGAGGTAGACGTCGCTGCCGACCTGCTCGAGGCCGAAGGTGGCGTAGGGGCGGATGTCGGTGAGCGAGTTGCCCGCGGCGTCGAGCCAGGTGGTGCCGCTGATCGCGAGGCCCGAAAGGCCCGTGGTCGAGCCGGTCACGTCGTAGACGAGCCAGCCGCTCGAGCCGGTCTTGTCGGTGTCCCAGAACGAGTCGTTCCAGTTGACGACGCTGCCGGAGCCGTTGAAGGCGAGGCCCAGGAGCGAGGTGCCGGAGAAGCCGAGGTTGCCGCCGACGTTGATGCCGTCGAAGTCGATGCCGCGGTCGGCGAGAAGGGCGGTGTTGTCGGCGAGTTCCCAGGTGACGCTGCTGCCAGCGGTGTAGGTGAGGTTGCCGCCGATCGACTGGATGCCGGGGGAGTTGCCGGGGGTGTGGGCACCGGCGATCGTGGCGTCGCCGGCGAACGAACCTGTGCCGGAGAGCGTGGCGCCGGCCGCGAGGGCGAGCGAACCGCTCGCGAGCGAGCCATTGAGCTTGAGCTCGCCGGCCGTGATCGACGTGGGGCCGGTGTAGGTGCTTGCGCCAGTGAGCTCGAGCCGGCCCGCGCCGCTCTTGGCCAAGCCACCGGAGCCCGAGATCACGCCGGCGAACACGCCGCCGGCGGCGTTGTTGACGGTGAGTTGGCCGCTGCCCAGGGCCACCGTGCCACCGGTGCCGGTGAGGGCGGAGAACGTCTGGCTCTTGCCGTTCAAGTCCATCGTGGCGCCCGAGCTCATGACGAGCGAGCTGCCCGCGGCGAACGAGCCTGATCCCGAGAGCTGGAGCGTGCCGCCCTGGAGCTTGATCGCGCCAGTGAAGGTGTTGGCGCCGCCGATGGTCGTGGTGCCCGCGCCCTGCTTGAGGATGCCGGCGGCGTAGGGGACGCCGTTGACGTCGAAGTTGGAGACCACGCTGTTGAGCGCGCCGCTCGAGGTCTTCGTGAGCGAGGAGAGGAGGGTGCCGCCGGTGACGGTGCCGCCGTTCTGGTCGATCGCGCCCACGACCGTGGTGCCCGAGATCTGGAGCGTGGCCCCGGCGGCCATCGTGACGACCGCGTCGCTCGGGAGGGCGTTGACGTTCGCGAGGACGAGCGTGCCGCCGGTGAGGTTGGTATCGCCAGTGAAGGAACTGGAGCCCGAGAGCGTGAGCGTGCCGGGGCCGACCTTCGTGAGGCCGCCGTTGCCGGTGAGGCCGCCGGCGAAGGTGCCGCTCACGGAGCCGGTGGTGAGCAGGCCGTTGCCGAGGTTGATGCTGCCGGAGCCGGAGATGCTCGCAAGCGTCTGGCTCCCGCCCATTTTGAACACGCCGCCCGCGGCCACACTCATCGTGCTCGCGGCGGAGAGCTGGTTGGCGGCGGTGGTGGCGAGCGTGCCGCCCGAGATCGCCGTCAGGCCGGTGTAGGTGCTCGTGCTCGAGATCGTGACCAGGCCGGAGCCGATCTTCGTGAACCCACCCGAGCCGGTGAGCACGCCAGAGACGCTGCCGTTGTCCATGCTCACGCCGGCGGCGGTGAGCGTGCCGTTGATGATCTTGCCGCCGTTGATGGTCACCGAGCCGGCGACGTCGGTGAAGCCGTTCATGTCGAACGTGCCGCCGTTGACGGTGACGGCGCCGGAGTCGGAGAGGCGGTTGGCGCTCATCAACTTGATCGTGCCGCCGTTGAGCTGCACGGCCGTGGAGCCGCTGGTGGTGCCGTAGATCGACCAGGTGCCGCCGCCGCTCTTGGCGAGCACGCCGCCGCCGGTGGCGTCGCCGGAGAAGGCGGCCGCGGCGCCGTTCATCGTGAGCGTGTAGCCATTGAGGTTGTAGACGCCGCTGCCGCCGGCGCTGCTCACGGTCTGGTCCCCACCGAGCAGGAGCGTGCCGCCGGCGTTGACGGAGAGGTTGCCGGCGGTGGGGAGGACGTTCGTGCCCACGGTGGCGAGCGTGCCGCCGGTGACGACGGTCGAGGCGAGGTACGTGTTGCTGCCGGAGAGGGTGAGCGTGCCCGGGCCGACCTTGGAGAGGTAGCCGTTGCCGGAGATGTTGCCTGAGAACGTGCCGCTCACCGACCCGGTCGTGAGCGTGTAGCCAAGAGCGCTCGAGCCAAACGTGATCGCGCCGCTTCCGCCGATGCTCGCGAGCGTCTGGTCGCCGTTGAGATTGAGCGTCGCGCCGGAGTTCACGGTCACCGCGCCGGCCGTCGGCAGCCGGTCGCTGCCCGAGGTCGCGAGCGTGCCCGCCTCGATCGTCGTGCCACCCGTGAACGACGACTGCGCCGTGAGCGTGGTCGTGCCGCCGCCCCGCTTGATCACGGCGCCCGAACCCGAGATCGCCCCCGCCACGGTCAATGCGTTCGAGCGATTGAAGACGAGCGTGGCGTTGTTCGTCACGCTGCCCGATCCGAGCGACCCCGACGTGCCGCCGTCACCCACGGAGAGCGTA
>RFPF01000002.1 GCA_009926295.1 Planctomycetia bacterium | reverse complement strand
CCAAGGTGGACCCGCTGAAGAAAACGAGCCCGGCCGCGAGAAGTATGTAGACAATGGTGTTCATGGCTGGGCGGGCGTGGCTGCGGGGGCCGCGGACGTCGGGAATCGCCCGGTGGCGAGGAACGCAGCGACGTAGTCGGCGGCGTCGCGCCGGAACAGGAGGCCCGAGTGGAAGGTCGGCAGCGTGGCGTGTGCGTGCGGCACGTCCGGCCGCGTGCTGTCGGCCGACACGAGCGCATCCCACTCCGCCGCGATCACCCCGATGTCGACGTCGCGGGGGACGGGCAGCGAGTTGACGAGGCTGTCGGCGGCGGTGGACAGCTCCCGGACGGGCTCGAGCAACCGCCCGAAGGTGCCCGACGCCCGCGTCGCCACGAACGAGCCCTTGTTGGGCGGGGCGAGCATCACGAGCCGCCCGAGTTTGCGGGGGCGATAGCGGTCGAGTGCGGCCCGCGCGACGATGCCTCCCATGCTGTGCGTCACGAGGTGCAGCGTGTGAACCGTCGGGTCTTCGTCCAGCTCCATCAGGCGGCGGGCGAAACGGTCGGCGTGGATCAGCAGCGAGCAGCGCATGTTCCAGTAGCCCCACGGTCTGGGATCGAATCCGCGGAAGCGAAGCCGCGCACCAAGCAGCGAGAGCATGAGCTTGTTGGCGAGATAGCCGTGCACGAGGGCGGCGGTGGCGGGCCGCTCGGCGGCGCTCATGGCCGGCGCATCGCCGGCGCGGGGCAGCAGTCGAGGGGGCACACGTCGTGGCTCGCCGGCAGTTCGCCGATCGCCAACCGCGTGGGCTCTGAGAAATGCCGCTCCGCGATCAGGTCGCGCACCATCGCCACGAACGCCGGATCGGTGCCGACGGTGGCAGCCCGCACCATCTCGATGCCGAGCTCGCGGCAGAGGTCGGCCGCCTCCGTGTCGAGGTCGTAGAGCACCTCCATGTGGTCGGAGATGAACCCGATCGGGGCGATCACGAGCCGCCGCATGCCGGCGGCGTGAAGCGACCGGATCCGGTCGCAGACGTCCGGCTCGAGCCAGGGCTGGGAGGGCGGACCGCTGCGGCTCTGATAGACGAGTTCCCAACGGTTCACGCCGGCCTGCTCGGCGACAAGGCGGGAGGCTTCCGTGAGTTGCCTGACGTACCGGCAGCCCTCCGCCATCGACGTCGGGATGCTGTGCGCCGTGAACAGGACGGGGATGTCCGCCCGATCCCCCGCCGCGATCTGGTCGAGGGCCGCGCGCACGCGGGTGGCCATAGGACCGACGAAGCCCGGGTGGTTGAAGAACACCCGGATCTTGTCCACCTGCGGAGCCCGGTCGCCGAGCGGCGCGCAGGCCGCGGCGATGTTTTCCCGATACTGTCGGCAGCCCGAGTAGCTGCTGTAGGCGCTCGTCACGAACGCAATCGCCCGCTTCACGCCCGCATCCGCCATCTCCCGTAGCGTGTCGGTGAGCAGCGGGTGCCAGTTGCGATTGCCCCAGTAGACGGGCAGGTGCGGCCCACGGCGGTCGAGTTCCTGTCGCAGTGCCGCGAGAAGCGCGAGGTTTTGCTCGTTGATCGGACTCTTGCCCCCGAAGTGGTGGTAGTGCTCCGCCACCTCGATCATCCGCTCGCGAGGCACGTTGCGGCCCCGGAGGACGTTCTCGAGGAACGGCAGCACGTCGGCGGGACCGTCTGGCCCCCCGAACGACACGAGGAGCACGGCGTCGTAGAGACCGTCGCTCATAGACCTTCAGCGAGTGGAAGTGACCCCACGGGGACTCGAACCCCGGTTCCAGCCTTGAAAGGGCCGTGTCCTAACCGCTAGACGATGGGGCCAAACCGGCATCCACCGTTGTACCGCAGCCGAACCGCTCAGGGAATGGCGTCGGTCGCCGGCGGGCGGGGCTCAGACGCGGTCGATGCATCGCCCTGGCCCTCCGCGGGAGCCAGAGACGTCGCGTCCAGCGGTTCCCCGCGGGCGATGGCCTCGAATACCTCCCGACGGTGCACGGGGACTTCCTTCGGCGCCTCGACGCCGAGCCGGACCTTGTCGCCTCGAATCTCCACCACGACGATCGTGATGTCGTTGTTGATGACGATGCTCTCGTCTTTTTTTCGCGACAGGACCAGCATGAACCATTCCCTTGGCGCATCCACGAACCGGGGAGCGACGCCGATCGTCCCCGACTCAAACCATGTAACTGTAAAGGTTTCCAGCGAAAGGTCAAGTATTCTGCGGCACTTGGGCAAGCGCACAAAGCCTGCCCAAATAGGCCGTGCCTGCCGGATTTTCCGGAAGCGGAACCGGCCCATTCCGGGGCGGACACTCCCGTCGCAACACGTTGCGGCCAACGGGTTTGGCCACGGCACCTTGTTGACCCGTCACCGCCACCTATACTCTCGCCATCCATGAGAGACTGGTTCCGAAATCTGTTCACGGCCGTCGGGACGGTGCTCGAAGGCATGGCCGTCACCCTGCGGATCTTCGGCAGCACGTACGACCGCACGCGGCGCACTTTCACGGAGCACTTCGAGTATCCGGAACTGCCGGCGCCGGTCGCCGCGCGATACCGCGGGTTCCATCGCTACGACCTCACCACCTGCATCGCCTGCGACCAGTGCGCGAAGGCGTGCCCTGTCGACTGCATCTACATCGGGAAGGAGCGCGTCAGCGGCGGCAAGGGCTTTCAGGTCAGCGGCTTCACCATCGACTACTCGAAGTGCATGTTTTGCGCCCTCTGCGTCGAACCCTGTCCCGTGGACTGCATCTTCATGGGCTCGACACTCGACCTCAGTTGCTACAGCCGCGACGGTACGATCGTCGACTTCGCCCGGCTGCCCGTCGACGTGGCCTGGGGGAGATCCACGATCAACCCGACGGCGGTGGCCGCGTCGAAGGTGATCGTCGAGCCCGTGCACGGCGGCCCGAACCAGTAAAAGTTCTCCGGTTCCACAGATGACACCGACCCATCCCGCCCTGATCGCCGGCTACGTCGCGCTGTTCGTGGCGCTCGGCGGCGCCTTCCTGTGCGTGAACCTGCTCGTCGGCTGGCTGGTGCGCCCCCGGGTTCCCAACTCGGAGAAGCTCGAGGTCTACGAGTGCGGCGAGCCGGCGATCGGCTCCAGCTTCGTGCAATTCGATCTGCGCTTCTACGTGGTGGCACTGCTGTTCATCATCTTCGACGTGGAAGTGGCCCTGTTCTTCCCGTGGGCCACCGTGTTCGGCAAGGCCACGCAGCTCTCCGATCCGGCCCTCGTCACGGTGCAGGCCGACGGTGCGAACCTCACGCCCGCTGCCGCCGGGCTGATGCGTGAACTGGGGGTGTCGACTCCGGCGGTGCCCGTGGTCGTGCCCGACGACGCCACCCGACGACGCCTCGAGGCGACCCGTGGCGAAAAGAGCCTGCCGCGGGCCGAGGCGGAATGGGCCGTGTCGCGGTCGGGATTCCTGCTCGCCGCCACGGCCGTGTGCGACATGGCCGCGTTCTTCGCGGTGCTTCTCGTGGGCTTCGCCTACGTGTGGTGTCGCGGCGACCTCGACTGGGTGCGGGCTGTGACGGCCGATCGCGCCGCGGCGGGCTGAACTCGACGACTGAGGAGCACGCGATGCGCGGTCCGGCATTCCTGGAAAAACTCGAGACGGCCCTTCCGGGTGCGGTCACGGGACGAAATCTCGAGGCGCTCGATCCCTGGATCGAGGTGGCGGCAGAGCGGCTCGTCGAGGTCTGCCGTTGGCTGAAGCAGTCGTCCGACCCGCGGTTCGACGCGCTGGAGTGCGTGACCGCCGTGGACTGGCACGAGCCGGATCCGAAGAAGGCCGCGAAGGTGACCTGGCAGCCGCGGTTGGAACTCGTCTACCACCTGTGGAGCACCTCCGCCCGCGTGAGCCTCGTGATCAAGGTCTCGGTGCCGCGCTGGAAGAACGATACGCCGGGCGAAATCCCCGCGGTGCCGAGCGTGACCGGCGTGTGGCGCACCGCCGACTGGCACGAGCGCGAGGTGTTCGACATGTCCGGTGTGGATTTCACCGGCCACCCGGACCTGAGGCGCATCCTCTGCCCCGAGGACTGGGTCGGCTATCCGCTCCGGAAGGACTACGAGCAGCCGCTCGAGTATCACGGCATCCGGGGACGCTAGCCGCCCTTCGCACGAGGTTCATCCCGCTATGGCTTCACTCATCGACGACGATCCGCGGATCATCGAGTTCGACGTCCGCACCGACGAGATGCTCGTCAACATGGGGCCCCAGCACCCGAGCACGCACGGCGTGCTCCGGCTCGTGCTCCGCACCGACGGCGAGGTCGTGTCGCAGGTGGAGCCCCACATCGGCTACCTCCACCGCTGTGCGGAGAAGATCGGCGAGAACCTCTCGGCCCGGCAGTGGATCCCGTACACCGACCGGATGGACTATCTCGCCGCGATGAACATGAACCTCGGCTGGGCCCTCGCCGTCGAGAAACTCATGAAGCACGAGGTGAGCGAGAAGGCCCGCCACCTGCGGGTGCTGATCGCCGAACTCGGCCGGATCGCGAGCCACCTCGTGGGAATGGGTGCTTACGGCCTCGACCTCGGCACCTTCAGCCCCTTCCTCTATGCCTTCCGTGAGCGGGAAAAGATCCTCGACCTGTTCGAGGAGGCTTGTGGTGCCCGGCTCACCTACAGCTACATCACCGTCGGCGGACTCACCGCCGACCTGCCGCCGGGCTGGATCGACAGGTGCGAGGCCTTCCTCGAGCAGTTCGAACCGGTGATCCAGGAGTATCACGCGCTCCTCACCACGAACGCGATCTTCGTGAAGCGCACGGCCGGCATCGGCGTGCTCTCCCGCGAGATGGCGATCGACTACGGCTGCTCCGGCCCCGTGCTCCGCGGCAGTGGCGTCGACCAGGACATGCGGCGCGACGGCGAGAGCATCTACACGGCGATGTACGACGGATATGCGTTCGAGGTGGCCGTGCAGAAGGACGGGCACTACCCGCGTGATCACACCTACCCCGCCGTCCCGGCCGACGCGGTGCTCGGCGACTGTTGGCATCGGTTCTTCGTGCGGATGCTCGAGGTCGTGCAATCGATGGATCTCGTCAGGCAGGCCATCGACCGCTACTCGTCCTGCAAGGGTCCGCTCGGCGAGCCCCTCAAGCTCACGGAGAAAATTCCCGCGGGCGACGCCTACCTCGAGACCGAGTGTCCCAAGGGCCAGATGGGCTTCTACCTCGTGGGCGACGGCACACCGATCCCGTGGCGGGCCCGGGCCCGCTCGAGCTCGTTTTCGAACCTCTCGGTGCTCCACGAACTCTGCCGCGGCTGCCTGATCGCCGACGTGCCCGCGATCGTGGGGAGCCTCGACATCGTGATGGGCGAGATCGACCGCTAGGGCACCGTCAACTCGCCCAATCCGGCTCGGGGTTGCCCCCACCATCTCGCCGGACGCTCACTGCGCCCCTCCGTGGGCTTCGTTCGCTCGGAGTCACAGGCGCTGCGGCATCCATGGCTCCGCTGGTGACTCACGCCGGCTCGATGGTAGGGGCAACCCCTCACCTCCCCCTTTCCAGTTGAGGGAGGCTTCGGGGTCCCCGTGTCCCGGGAGCAGGCGTATGCAGACAAGCGCAGCCATGGATGGCGCAGCGCAGTCGGAGTCGAGTGAGCGGAGGCCTGGAGGGCCGCAGCGAACGTCCAGCGACGGGATATGGGGAGACCGAAGCCGGTGCGTACCTATAGGCATGACGGGCTGAAGCCGATCCTATGTATTCATCCCGGTAGCCCCGAGCCGGTGCGGGCGAGTTGACGTCGCGGGCCTGTTTTCCCGGCGGGACTTGTGATTTCGACCTGCGTAGGGCAGACTTCGTGCGAAATTTCACGAAGTCCGATTCCGTGCGGAAATAGCGTCCTGCATGGCTGATTTCCTCATCAATTCCGTCGGCCTGCCCCCGTGGCTCGCGTGGACTGTCGTGGCCGGTGTCGCGGCGTTTTTGATCCTCAACGTGATCGCCGGCGGGGCACTCGTGTTCATCTGGGCCGAGCGCAAGATCGCAGCCCGGATCCAGGATCGGCTCGGCCCCACCCGCACCGGAGGCCGGTTCGGGTGGCTGCAGTCGCTCGCCGACGGCATCAAACTCCTCGCCAAGGAGGATCTGATGCCCGAAGGGGCCGACGGCCTGCTCTTCCGGCTCGCTCCGTACGTGAGTTTCTGCGCGTCGTTCTGTGCGTTCATCGCACTGCCGTTCGCGTTCGACTTCGTCGGCCAGCGGCTCAACGTCGGCGTGTTCTTCGTGGTGGCGGTCCTCGGTCTCGAGGTGTTCGGCGTGATCCTCGCCGGCTACGCGTCGGCGTCGAAATGGTCGCTGTTCGGGGCGATGCGCGAGGCCGCACAGGTGGTGAGTTACGAGGTGCCGCTGGGGATGTGCGTCGTGGTCCCCGTGATGCTCGCCGGCACGATGGATCTCGTCACGATCGCCGAGAAGCAGGCAGGTTGGGCCACGAACTGGTACCTGTTCCACGATCCGTTCACGTTCGTCATTTTCTGGGTCTACGTCACCTGCGCGGTGGCGAGCGTGAACCGCGCGCCGTTCGACCTCGCCGAGGCCGAGAGCGAGCTCGTGGCCGGTTTCCACACCGAGTATTCGGGTCTCCGCTGGAGCTTCTTCTTCATGGCGGAGTACGGCTCGATGTTCCTCGTCAGCGCCCTCGCGGCGGTTCTGTTTCTCGGCGGGTGGAACGGGCCCGTGCCCGTCGCGAAACTCCTCGGCCTGAGCGCGGGCACGGGTGACACGGCCCACTACCTCGTGCGGCTCATCGGCTGCGGCAACCTGCTGCTCAAGGCGACGCTCGGCGTGCTCGTGATGATGTGGGTGCGATGGACGCTCCCGCGGCTCCGCATCGATCAGGTGATGACCACGTGTCTCAAGTACTGCACGCCCATCGCCGCGGTGATGTTCGCCGGCGCGATGATCTGGCAGTTGTTCCTCCCCGGCGGCGTGGTGCCGGGCGTCTCCCGTCCCGCCGGTGAGATTCGCGAGGGCTGGCTCGAGGGGCCGGGCGGCGCGGCGGAGCGGTCCGTCCCGCCGGCCGTCGGCGGGGCCGTGGCCCAGGTGCGGCCATGACGGGGTGCGTGATGCTCGCGGCGGTGAACTTCCACACGATGCTCTTCTACCTGTTCGCGATCCTCGCGTGCGGGTTCGCGATCGGGGTGGTGCTCGCCGACAACGTCGTGAGGATGGCGCTGTACCTCGTGTTCTCGCTCGGAGCCACCGCCGGGCTGTTCTTTCTCGCGGGCGCCGAGTTCATCGGCGCGATGCAGTTGATGATCTACGTGGGCGGGACCCTCGTGCTCCTGGTGTTCGGCGTCATGCTCACGGCGCAGGCGCCGTTCGTCTCGATCAAGACCTCGACGGGCGATCGCGTGCTCGCGGGCGTCGTGGCGGCTTCGCTTCTCGCGCTCTTGCTGCAGGCAGCGCTTTCCGTCGACGCGTGGCGGCGGCCGGGGCTCGGCGAAGTGGGCCCGCCGGCGGCGACCCCCATCGGCACGGCGCTGGTCGGCATCCGGGTGGACGATCCTCCGGGAGCCCCGGCGGCCGGGGTGCGCAGCGGCTATCTCCTGCCGTTCGAGATCGTTTCGGTCCACCTTCTGGTGGTGCTCGTGGGCGCGGCCTACCTCGCGCGTGCGAAGCGGCGACGCACGGCCCGCGCGATCGAGGTCGCGGCCTCGGTGGAGCCCGCCGCCGAGCCCCGGCTGCGTTCCACTGGGGCCGGGGCGGCGTCGGCACTGGCGCAGGGAGGCGTGAGATGAGCGGCCTGGGCATGTACGGTTCCGCGTTTCCCTCCCCGGTTCCGATCCTGGCGATGGCCGGTGGCGACGGCGTGAGCGTGGCGCATTACCTCGTCGTGGGAGCGATCCTGTTCACTGCCGGGATCGTGTGCATGGCGGTGAAGCGGAACGCCCTCGGAGTGCTGATGGGGATCGAGCTCGTGCTCAACGGCGCCAACGTGAACTTCGTCGCCTTCGCTTCGCCCTACCTCCGTGGGCAGGGCGCCGTCGCGCTCGGGATCGATGGCCAGGTGATCGCGTTGTTCGTGATCCTGCTGGCGGCGGCCGAGGCGGCCGTGGCCCTCGCGATCACGCTGAACTTCTACAACAACCACGCCACGGTCGACGTCGACCGGGCGGACAACCTCAAGGGCTGAGCCGATCGCGTCATGGATACAGCCGCCCAACTGCCGCTGCTGCTCGGCCTCGCGTGGCTCGCTCCGCTGGCCTCGTTCGTCGCGATCCTGTTTTTCGGGCCGCGCATGGGGCCGCATGGGCGGAATGCCGCGTGGGTCGCGACGGCCGCGATCGTGGCGTCGCTCGTGCTTTCGCTGTTCGCCGCGGGCGCCTGGCTGGGGGCGCATCCCGTGCAGGTGTCGCATCACGGCTCCGGCGATGTCGCCGCGGCCGACACCCATGCCGGCGATCATGCCGTCGACCACCACCCGGTGGCCGACTCCGTGGCCTACTCGGGGGACTGGTACACGCTCTATCGGGGCGGGGCACTGCGGCTCTCGATCGGATGGTACATCGACGCCCTGACGGTGCTGATGTTCGTGGTGGTGACGTTCATCGCCACCTGCATTCACGTCTACGCCTCGGGCTACATGCACGACGAACTCCACGACGTCACGGACCACGAGGTGCATCTCTCCGGTGGGGGCCACCTCCACCGTCCCGGCCGATTTCCGAGGTTTTTCCAGGCGTTGTCCCTGTTCTGCTTCTCGATGCTCGGGATCGTGATCGCCGGAAACCTGGCGATGGTGTTCATCTTCTGGGAACTCGTGGGTATCTGCTCCTGGTTCCTGATCGGCTTCTACTACGAGCGGAAGAGCGCCTCGACCGCCGCCAACAAGGCGTTCATCGTCAACCGCGTGGGCGACTTCGGGATGCTCATCGGGCTGATGGCCTTGTGGGGAGCCCTCGGCACGCTGCATTTCGCCGATTCGCAGGCGATCGACGGCGATGTGGCCCGGCCCGGCCTGTTCAGCCTCGTCAGGCCCGCCGCCGGAGGCCATGCGATCCGGGTGCCTGACGGGATGGTGAAGTTCGCCGCCGCGGCGGAGGTCGCCAAGACGCCGCCCGCGGAGGTCGCGGGAAAGATCGAAGATTGGCGGAGCATGGGCCTGGGTCGCTGGCTGCTGCTCATCGCGGGTGTGGGCATCTTCTGCGGCTGTGTCGGCAAGAGTGCGCAGTTCCCGCTCTTCGTCTGGCTTCCCGACGCGATGGAGGGCCCGACGCCGGTGTCGGCGCTCGTCCACTCCGCGACGATGGTCGCAGCCGGCGTGTACCTCGTCGGCCGCTTCTATCCCGTGCTCACGCCCGACGTGCTGCTCGTGATCGCCTACGTCGGCGCGATCACGCTGTTCATCGCGGCGACGATCGCGCTTGTCGCCACCGACATCAAGCGGGTGCTCGCATACTCCACCGTGAGCCAGCTGGGCTACATGATGCTCGCACTTGGGGTCGGCGGGTGGGCGGCCGGGCTCTTTCACCTCGTGACGCACGCCTTCTTCAAGAGCCTGCTCTTTCTCTGCTCGGGATCGGTGATCCACGCCTGTCATACCAACGACATGCGCAAGATGGGCGGCCTGGCCCGGGTGATGCCTTGGACGGCCGGCACGATGCTCGTCGGCTGCCTCGCCATCATCGGGGCCGGCGTGCCGTTCGTGATCGGCCTGTCCGGGTATTACTCGAAGGACGCGATCCTCGCCCAGGCGCTCGCGTTCTCGCGGGCCAACCCCGCCCACTCCATCCTCTTCGTTGCCGTGGCCGGCGGGGCGTTCCTCACGGCGTTCTACATGTTCCGGCTGTGGTTCATGACGTTCGCGGGGGAGCCGCGCGATCACCACGTCGCCGAGCACGCCCACGAGTCGCCGGCCGTGATGGTCGCTCCGCTCGTCGTGCTTGCGGTGCTCGCCGTCGTCGCCGGGTGGACGCTTCCCGGCGGCTTCGGGCTGCCGAACCTCCTGGAGCAGGCCCGGCCCGTGGGCACCGCCGAGGGAATGACGGGCGGTTTCGCCTTCGGAGAGCTCGTTTTCCCGGCCGAGCACCTGAGCCACGAGGGGGCCGTGCACGTCACGGCCACGCTCACGGCGTTCGCCACGGCGGCGGCCGGCGTGGCGCTCGCGGCGCTCATGTATCTCCTGCGGATCATCTCGCCCGCCGTCGTCGCCACGATCTTCAAGCCGGCCTACACGTTCCTCGCCGGCCGCTGGTATTTCGACGAGTTGTACCACGCGATGTTCGTGGTGCCCGCGCTCGCGGTGGCGAATCTCGCCAGCGGCACCGACCGCGGCGTGATCGACCGGATCATCGACGGGCTCGCCTGGACCGCGCGGCAGCTCGCGGGCGTCGACGCGTGGATCGACCGCACGCTCGTCGACGGCCTCGTCAACGCCACCGCCGCCGCCACGTGGAACGCCGGGATCGAGCTCAAGAAGCTTCAGACCGGCCACCTGCGACAATACGTCATGTTCATCGTCGTCGGCACGGTAGCCCTGTTCGTGCTCGCCAGCCTCCTGTTCCGGACATCGCTGGCCGGCTGATCGCTCCCGCCCCCTCCACCCCCGTTTCGAGAACCCTTCGCACGGACTTTCGCCATGGATCCAGCAGCCTCACTCACGCAACCCGCCCTCTGGCCCCTGACGGCGATCGTCTTCCTGCCGGCGCTCGTCGCCGCCGTCCTGTCCCTGCCCATCGTGCCCAGGGGTCGCGACGAGTTCATCCGCTGGACCACGCTGCTGACCACCGCCGTCGTGTTCGTGCTCTCCGTATGGATGGCCTGGCCGCAGCTGTTCGGGGCGGCCGGCCCGGCCCAGTTCCGTCTCGGTGAACCGGGAATGCAGGCGGTGGTCAAGCTGCCGTGGATCGAGGCCTTTGGGATCGAATACCTGCTCGGCGTCGACGGCATCAGCCTGCCGCTGGTGGTTCTCACCACCTTCCTGTCCATGCTGGCCGCCGCCGCGAGCTGGCCGATCACGAAGCACGTCAAGGCCTACCACGTGCTGTTCCTGCTTCTCGAGACGGGCATGCTCGGCGTGTTCGTTTCGCTCGATTTCTTCCTGTTCTACGTGTTCTGGGAGGTGATGCTCCTGCCGATGTACTTCCTGATCGGCATCTGGGGCGGCCCGCGGCGAGAGTACGCGGCGATCAAGTTCTTCCTCTACACGCTCCTCGGCAGCGTGCTGATGCTGCTCGCGATCCTGATGCTCTACTTCACGAGCGATCTGAGGCAGCTCTCTCCCGAGCAGTTGCTCGCGAGCCACGTCGTGAGCCCGGCGCTCGACGCCGGCGTCCAGGCCGACGCCGTGCGGTCCATCAAGGATGCGAGAGCGCCGGTGCACACGTTCAACCTCCTGGCCCTCGCGCAGATCGGCCAGCTGCCGGACTCGCCGTTCGCGGCGGCGCGGGTGTGGGGAATGAGCCTGGAGAAGTGGGCCTTCCTCCTGCTGCTCGTCGGCTTCGTGATCAAGGTGCCGGTGGTGCCGGTGCACACCTGGCTTCCCGACGCCCACGTCGAGGCTCCCACGCCCATCTCGATGATCCTTGCAGGCATCCTGCTCAAGCTCGGCGGGTACGGCATCCTCCGGATCTGCTATCCCGTCTGCCCGGGGGCCGGTCTCGACTTCGCATGGCTCGTGTGCGGCCTCGGCGTCGTGTCGATGGTCTATGGAGCCTTCGCGGCCCTCGCGCAGAAGGACTTCAAGCGGATGGTCGCCTACAGTTCGGTGAGCCACATGGGATACGTGATGCTGGGTCTCGGCGTGTGGAGCGCCGTGGCCGGCCAGGAGTACCGCTGGGACGCTTGGGCGCAGGGCGTGAACGGCGCGATGTTCCAGATGCTCGCGCACGGCATCAGCTCCGCCGGAATGTTCTTCATGGTGGGCGTGCTCTACGACCGGGTGCATCACCGCAACCTCGAGGAGTTCGGGGGGATCTTCAACCGGATGCCGGTGTACAGCGGCCTGGCCATCGCCGTGTTCTTCGCGGGCCTGGGCCTGCCGGGCCTGTGCGGTTTCATCGGCGAGGTGCTCGTCACGCTCTCGAGTTGGAACTACAGCCGGGTGCTCGCGGTGGCGTCGGCATTCACGGTCATCCTCACGGCGGCCTACATCCTCTGGGCGATCCAGCGCGTGTATCTCGGTGCGGAGTACAAGGGGCCGCACGGGGACCATCTCACGCCGATCACGCCGCGCGAACTTTCGATCGCGGCGCCGCTTGTGTTCCTCGCCATCCTGTTCGGCGTGGCACCGCAGATCCTGTTCAATTACGTGACGCCCACGGTCAACCGCCAGGTGGAGACGCTCGCCGACTGGACGAAGCGCGTCCACGACGCCCCCGCCGCCGCACCTGCCGTGGCGAAGGTCGGGGCGGATTCCGCCGCCCGCTGACGCCGCAGGAACGCCCCCGTGAACCCTCCCTTGAATCTCGGCACGCTGCTCACCGATTCGATCACGAACACGCTCGACGTGTCGCTGCCGCTGTTCCGCCCGGAACTCTGCCTGGCGGCCACGATCGTGCTGCTTCTCGTGTGCAGGATGCTGCCGGTGCTGCGGCATGCCGATTCCGCGGTCGTGGCCCTCGGCGGAGTGGGATTCGGGCTGTGGTATGCGTGGTGCGACCTGAAGTCCCTGCCGGCGGGCGGCGACCTGCTCGCGGGGAGGCAGGAACTGTTCACCGGCCTCCTGGTCTACGACTCGCTCACGGCGTACGTGCGACTCGTGATCCTCGGATTTCTGGCGCTGTACATCGTGTTCACGCGGGTATCGGGCATTCCCGACCGCGAGGACGGCGCCGATTTTTACGCGCTCGTTCTGGGCGCCTCGCTCGGGATGTGCCTCATGTCAGCCGCCAACCACATCCTGATGCTCTTCATGGCCGTCGAGATGGCCAGCGTGCCGTCGTATGCCCTCGCCGGCCTGCTCAAGGGCCGCAAGGCGAGTTCGGAGGCCGCGCTCAAGTACGCCGTCTACGGAGCCGGCGCGGCCGGCATCATGCTCTACGGCCTGAGCCTCATGGCCGGGATTCTCGGCACCTGTCACCTGCCCAGCATGGCCGTCGAACTCGCGAAGGTGGCCCACGTGGGCTCGGACGGCGGCGGCGTGATGGTGTTGTCGCTGGGTGGCCTGATGCTCGCCGTCGGACTCGCCTTCAAGCTTTCTGCGGTCCCCTTCCATTTCTGGTGCCCCGATGTCTTCGAGGGCGCTGCGGCCGAGGTGGGGGCGTTTTTGTCGGTGGCCAGCAAGGCTGCGGCCGTGGCGCTGCTGCTGCGGGTGGCCTTCGGGCTGGGTGTCCCGGCCGCGAGCCTCGGTGTCCCGGCCGCGAATGGGGCATCGGCCGCGACGCTGGCCGCCCTCGGCGACACCCGGCACTTCATGGTGTACGTCGTTGCCCTGATGGCGGCCGTCACCTGCACGCTCGGCAATCTCGCCGCATACGGGCAGACGAACATGAAGCGCCTGCTCGCCTACTCCACGGTGGCCCACGCCGGATACCTGATGATGGGAGTGGCGGCGGCGATCGCGATGGCGGGCGTCACGGCGACCGGCACGCGGGATGCGGTCACGGCCGTGGCCTTCTACCTCGGGACCTACGTGTTCATGAACCTCGGCGCCTTTGCGATCGTCGCCGTGCTCCGCAACTCGCTGCGGAGCGAGGAGATCTCCGCCTACGCGGGCCTCGTGCGCACGAGCCCCGGCATCGTGGTGGCGATGGCGGCGGTGCTCGTGAGCCTGATCGGTCTCCCGCCCCTGGCGGGCTTCGTGTCCAAGTTCCTCGTGTTCTCGTCGCTCGTGGAGGCGATCGCCTCCGGGGCCGAGCGGCCCCTGATGCTCGTGCTGCTGGTGGTCGGGGGACTGAACACCGTGATCAGCCTGTTCTACTACCTGCGCGTGCTCAAGGTGATGACGTTCGACCCGCCACCTGCCGACCGGGCGCTCGAGCCCTTTCCGCTCGTTTCGGTGCCCGGGGCGGTGGTCACGGGCCTCGTCCTGCCCGTGGTGGGCTTCGGTCTCTTCTGGTCGGGGCTCTATGCGGCAGCCCAGCTCGCGGGGGCATTCGCGTCGTGACCGCCACCATGAGCCATTGCCAAACACCCCTTCAGCGGCTCGTCTCGCTCCTCGGCTCGTCGCTCGCGATGTACGTGGCGGATGCTGGAATCTGGTCGTACCCCGGCGCGGAGGAGATCAAGCTCGCGCTCGCGGATCTCGTCGACGACCACCGCAGCCTCGTCGAGCGGGCCGGAGCGATCCTCGAAGACCGCGGCGCGGACGTTCCCCGGCATCCGTATCCGATCCAGTTCACCGCGACGCACGACCTCGACCTGCGGGCGCTCCTGCCTCGGATCCTGTCCGGCCTCGAGGCGCAGGCCGCCGAACTGGAGAAGGCCGTGGCTGCGGGGCCTGGTTCCGAGGACGCCGGGCTCGTGGGCGAGGCGATCGCGTCGACCCGTGCCCACCTCGACGTGCTCCGGCAGGTTCTGGCGCGAGCGGCGCCGGCGGCCGGTTGAGCCATGGAATTCTTCGACAGCCACTGCCATCTCGATCCGATGCGCTTTGGCGATGATCTCCCAGCCGTCGTCGCGAGGGCGCGGGCCGCGGGGATCACGGGCCTGATGGTGATCGGCACGCGGGCCGCCGACAGCGAGGCGGCCGCCGACCTCGCCGCCCGCGAGCCGGGCATCACGTGCGCGGCCGGCATCCACCCCAACGACGTCCACGAAACCGATCCCGATGAATGGGATCGTATCCTGCGGCTGCTGGCCAGCGGCCGGGCCAAGGCCGTGGGCGAGACCGGCCTCGACTGGTACCGCGACGCCGCTCCGCGGGACCTGCAGCGGGAGTTTTTCGCGAGGCATATCCGCCTCGCCCAAAAGCTCGGCCTGCCGCTCGTCGTGCACACGCGAGAGAGCATCCGCGACGCGCTCGACATGCTCCGCGAGGCCGTCGCCCGCGGGCCGCTCACGGTCGTGCTCCACTCCTTCACGGGCACCGCCGCCGAGGCGGCCGAGGCGGTCGATCTCGGGTGCCACATCGGCTTCGCGGGAATGGTGACGTTCCGTTCAGCGGCGGAACTCCGCGAGGTGGCGAAGACCGTGCCCCTCGAGCGGCTGCTCATCGAGACCGACAGCCCGTTTCTTTCTCCGGAGCCGTTCCGCGGCCGCCGCAACGAGCCGGCGCACCTCGTGCACACCGCCCGGTGTCTCGCCATCGCCCGCGGCGAGCCGCTGGAAAAATTCGCCGCGGCGACCACCGCCAATGCCCGCCGCCTGTTCGTCGAGACCTGATCCGCGTCAATCCCTCGTCCCGGAGCACCACGCCATGGTTCGAACCCCCAGCACGATGCTGCCGCTCGGCACGCCGGCCCCCGACTTTTCCCTGCCCGATGTGGACGGTCGCATGGTCGGCCTCGCCGATGCCGCGGGCGTGCAGGGCACCCTCGTGATGTTCATCTGCAACCATTGCCCGTTCGTCAAACACGTGGCCGACGAGTTGGCGAAGCTGGGCCGCGACTACCTGCCGCGGGGCATCGGCGTCGTGGCGATCAGCTCGAACGACGTTTCCACCCATCCCGCCGACTCGCCCGAGCAGATGGTGCACGAGGCTGAGGAGCGGGGCTACGTGTTTCCGTATCTCTACGACGAGACCCAGGAGGTGGCCCACGCCTACCACGCGGCCTGCACGCCGGACTTCTTCCTCTTCGACGGCGCACGGAAGCTCGTGTACCGCGGGCAACTCGACGCGAGCCGCCCCGGCAACGACATCCCGGTGACCGGGGCCGACCTCCGTGCGGCCCTCGATGCGGTGTTGGCCGGCCGGCCCGTGCCCGCCGACCAGCGCCCGAGCCTGGGCTGCAACATCAAGTGGAAGCCGGGCAACGAGCCCCCGTATTTTTCCACGTGAGGATCCGGGGCGGTTTTCTCGACGCAACGCGCCGGCTTCGGGGTTGCCCCATACCATCTCGCCGGACGTTCTTGCTGTCGCGCCGTCACCGCCGTCCCGGCGTCGGCTCCGGCTTACGGTCGCCGAGCGAAGCTCAGCTCCCACGCCTGCGGCGATAGGGCTGGAGGCCCGGGTGATTACCAGCCGACGGAGGTCGGCAAAGCGAACAGCGGCACGATGCCGGGTGTTCGCGTGAAGATGGCTGCGCTCACTCCCATAGCCCGGCTCGAAGGCATGGGTAGTCCCGAGCCTTCTCAACTCGAAATGGGCAGGCGAGGGGTTGCCCCTACCCTTGAGCCGGCTTGACTGACCAGCGAAGCCATGGATGGCGCAGCGCCAGTCAGTCGGAGTGAACGCAGCCCGGAGGGCGCAGTGAACGTCCGGCGAAATGGTACGGGGCAACCCCGAGCCGGATTGGACGCGTGAAGGCGACAGGCTGAAGCGTGTCCCACACGTCCGCTACCGACGCGGGCCGTCCGAGGGGCGGTTTTGCGGAGCCGGCTGGCCGTTGGCCGGACCGCGGCCGGCGAGCCGGCCGATGCCCTGCGTGTCGCCCGGCTCGAGCCGCGAGGCCCGCAGGTTTTCCCGCTGGATCGCCTCGTAGACCTCCTGGCGATGCACCGGAATCTCGGACGGCGCGTTGATGCCCAGGCGAACCTTGTCCCCCCGGATGTCCACGATCGTGACGACGATGTTGTCGCCGATCATGATGCTTTCGTCGCGTTGCCTGGAAAGTACGAGCATCGGAGGGTCCTTCCTGAATCCTTTCGTGACGCCGGCGAAAGCCGCCGTCGTACTGGCAATTATGCGCTCTTTTTGAGCGAGGGTTGGTGGGTGGTGAGTTCGTACTGCATCGGCAGCTCGCCGCTCGCGACGACCTGACGGCCGGTGCGGGCTTCGAGGTTGATGACGATTGGCGCCTTCAAATTGAGCGTGAGGGATTTGCCGTTCTGGCTGACGACGAGCACGACCTGCGCCTGGCGGATGTCGCCTATGGCGAGGGGCGCAAGTTCACTGCGCGGGATGCGTACCTGGTAGTCGGGCACGAACCGACGCGGGCTGACCACCGCGAGGGCGACGTCTCCGCGGGTGGTGCTCTGCAACCAGCCCAGCGCGTCGTTCGACGCGTCGGCGAGCAGGGCCCATTCGCGGCAGTCCTCGAGCCCGGGCACTCCGCTGGGAAACGTCAGGACATCGGCGGCATCGACGTCGATCCGCCCGAATCTGGTGGTGTTGATCCGCATGACAGTGGCACTCCTTCGCCGAGTGAGGGCGGGTACGACCCGCTCTCCGACCGAACTCCCGTTCGTACCAATGGCATCGGCAGCGGTGGGGGTCCGGGTAGAGAAAAAAGGACTGGCGAAAGAGAAGGGATGCGGAAGCCCTTGCGGGCTCCGGGGTTGCGGCGGGCTGGGACGGGTTTGCCGGCCGCGGCGCCCGCGCTCGAATCCTCACGACCGGCATCACTGCCACAGCGGCTGGGCGCGCCAGGCGGCGAGTGGGGCGAGGACGAGCAGCGGGAGCCACGCCCCGAGCGACGGGCTCAGCAGGTAGCCGGTCGCGAGCGCGTGGCAGCCCATCGTCACGAGGAAGAACAGCACGGTCATCGCGACGCACGACCCGACGGCGACGAAGATGCCGCGGCGGTTCGGGCCGACCACGAGCGGGATGCCGAGCACCGCCAGCGACATGTCGAGCACGGGCGCCACGAACCTGGCGTGGACCCGCAGCGGCACGTCGGCTCCCACGCCGAGGCTCGGATTGGCGATCGCTCCGACAAGGTCCGGCGTCGAGGAATACTGGCTCCAGTTCGTGGAGCCGATCATCTGTTCGAACGAGACGTCGCTGACGACGTAGCACTGCCCCGGTTCGAGCCACGACGCGGTCGAGCGCGTGAGGACGACCACGTCGTCGCCCGCCGCCAGCGGCTGGAGCCTGTCGACGTCGGCCGGCTCGGTCACGCCGACGAGCAGGTAGCCGGCCGGGCGCCCGGGGGTCGCGGGCATCCAGAACGCCTCCGCGGCATCGATCTGCGGGCCGTACTCCGCGAGCGCCGGCGGCAGGAGCAGGCTGGGTGCCTCGATCCGGCAGCGACCCATCTGAGCGGTGCGGCCGCGAAACAGGATCTCGGTGCGGTGGTCGTAGCGGGCTTCGAACGGGTGGGCGGCGTCACCGCGCAGATCCTGGGCGTTGCGCGAGAACGCGTGGCGGATCTGCGGCAGCACGAGCTCGCGATTCACCATCGCGAGCAGGCTCACCACCGCGGCAAACACGAGGGCCGGTCTCGCGATCCGCCAGCGTGTGACCCCGGCCGCGAGGAGGGCGGTCAGCTCGTTGTGTCGCTCGAGCCACGAGAGCGCGAACATGGCGCTGGCCAGTGCGATGACCGGGCTGGTGGCGTCGAAGAAGGAGACGAGGCGGCAGCCGTAGTACCCGGCGAGCACCCGCCACAGGCCGCCGGCCTCGGCCCCGTGGGCGATGAATTCCTCGATGTTGGTGAAGGCATCGACAACGAACGTCAGCCCTGCCAGACTGACGAACACGATCACGAAGGCGTGCAACTGCGCCCGGGCGATGTAGCGGTCGATGAGCATCGGTCGTGCATGCAGCGGGATGGGCGGACGTGATTCGTGCCCGCGGGCGCGGGAGGATAGGAGGCGCCCGGGGCACCGTCAATCTGAGCGGAACGGTCGCAATTCCGATGATTTCCTGGGCACGACGCTGGCGTCGGAGGGCGGTCCGCTGGGCCGGTGCGGGGGCCGATCTGCTCTTTCCACCCTCGTGTCGCTGGTGCCGCTGCGAGTCGCACCTCGAAGGCGGCGACCTCTGCAGCCGGTGCGCGCGGGAGTTCCGCCATGACCAGGCCCGCTGCCAGCGGTGCGGCGCGGCTGCGGCGGAGGTGTCGCCACGGGCCGGGTGCTCGGCGTGCGGCCGACGCAGGCCGCAGTGGGAGGGCATCGCGATCCTGGGCGGTTACGCCGACCCTCTCCGCGAGGCGATCCTGCGGATCAAACGGCCCGGGGCGGAAGACCTCGCCGCCGCGTTGGCCCGCCTGCTCGTGGAGAAGCACCGGCCGTTCTTCGAGCGCGCCGGAATCGACGCCGTGGTCCCCGTGCCCATGCACTGGTGGCGGCGCTGGTCTCGCGGCACGAGTTCGGCGGAAGACATCGCCCGGCCGCTCGGTTGGGCGATCGGACGCGACGTCCGGGCCGTGATCGTGCGCACCCGGGCCACGCGGATGCAGAACGAACTGCCCGCGGAGGAACGCGGGGGAAACGTCGCAGGGGCGTTCCGCGTGCGCTCGTCCGTCGCGGGCAGGCGGGTGCTCGTGGTCGACGACGTCGTCACGACCGGTGCCACCCTGGCCGCCTGCTGCCGCATCCTCCGCGAAGCGGGGGCCGCCGCCGTGTTCGGTGCCGCCCTGGCGATGGCCGACCGCACCGCCGACGCGTGGCGCACGGAGGTCCCCGCATGACGCCGCAGACCGGCATCCGGATCGGCACCCGGGCGAGCCTTCTCGCCCGCACGCAGACCGGCCTGATCGCCGAGCAGCTGCGGCTCCTCGGGGCCGTGGTGCAACTCGAGACGATCACGACCAGTGGTGACGAGCGCGGCGACGCCTGGACGCCGACGATCGGCGGCGACGGCGTGTTCGTGCGGGAGCTGGAGGCGGCGTTGCTCGCCCGCCGGATCGATGTGGCGGTGCACAGCCTCAAGGATCTTCCCACGGCGGAAACCCCCGGCCTGTCACTGGCCTGCGTCCCGCGGCGGGCGCTGCCCTTCGACGTGCTGGTGGGCCGCCTGGGCATGGGGCTCGCGGCCCTGCCGCCGGGCGCAGTCGTGGGCACGTCGAGCGTGAGGCGCAGCCTGCAGGTGAGGATGCTCCGCGGCGATGTCGAGGTGCGCGGCGTTCGGGGGAACGTCGACTCGCGGCTCCGGCGGCTGGATGCCGGTGAATTCGATGCGCTCGTTCTCGCGGGGGCGGGCCTCGAGCGGCTCGGCCTCGAGTCTCGCATCACGGAGGTCCTGCAGCCGGACGAATTCTGGCCCGCCATCGCCCAGGGGGCGCTCGTGGTGCAGGCGCGTGCCGACGACGAAGCCACGCTGGCAGTGATCGGGGCCCTCGACGACGCGGAAACCCATGCGGCCGTCGTGGCGGAGAGGAGCTTCCTCGGCTGCCTCGCCGGAGGATGCCTCGCCCCCATCGGTGGCTGGGCACGTCACGGCGAGGAAGGCCGGCTGCATCTCGGAGGCTGCGTGCTGGCCGTGGCGAACGCGACTGTCCGGAGGATCGTCGCCGCCGAGACGGCGAGGCCCGGCGAGACACCCGAGGCGCTCGGCCTCCGGGTGGCTGGGCTGTTGCGGGCAGCGGGTGCCGACGAAATGCTCGCCGCGGCCCGCGCCGGAGGGACGGGCGGTTGACGCCGCCACGACCGCGAAGTGTCCCGTCGTTCGGGGGAGCCGGGGCAGGGGGGGACGCGACTCGAGGCCGAAGCCAGCCATCGCCCGTCCGGGTGGTTGGAACCTCGCGGAATTTTCTTCAAATGTGGCCCGATGGATTTACGTGCTCTCTGGCGTGATATTCCTGATGGGAAAGAATCTCTGAGCGTGATTCAGGTACACTATTGCTGGACAGGCACTCGGCGTCGGGCGGGCGATCGGACTTTTGAGCGGCGGTGAGTCGCAGAAAGAGGAAGAGTGAGAGCGATGGCAGTGAAGGTGGTGATCGCAGACGACCATGAAGTGGTTCGCCGCGGGCTCGTGAGCCTGCTCGCCGGCTCGGAGGTGAAGATCGTGGGCGAGGCGTCGACCGGCGACGAGGCCGTGAAGCTCACCAAAAAACTCAAGCCCGACGTCGTGCTTCTCGACATCCGGATGCCCGGGAAAGACGGCCTCGCCGCCTTGGAGAAGATTCGAGCCGACATGCCGAACGTGCGCTGTGTCATGCTCTCCACCTTCGACAACCCCACCTACGTCGCCCGGGCCGTGGCCGCGGGTGCCCACGACTACATGCTCAAGGGTTCGAGCCGTGCCGAACTGATCAATTCGATCACCGGCGCGGCGGCGGGACAGCTTCCGATGCGGGCCGGTGAGCTGCGCCGGGTGGCCACGACGATGGCCAACCGGGTCGCCACGGCCGACCCCGACATCCCCCTCACGCAGCCTCTCCAACAAGGAGATCGCGCAGTCGCTGACGATCAGCGTGGAAACCGTGAAGGAGCACGTGCAGAACATCCTGCGGAAGATCGCGGTGTCGGACCGCACGCAGGCCGCCGTCTGGGCCGTCCGCCGCGGCCTCGTCTGAGTTCGTGAGCGACGCCCTCTGATCGTGAGAGCGCCGCGATGGCCGAGGCGAACGTCAAGCGAGAGGGCGCGGGCAGTCACGAGCCGGCACGATCGCGTTGGCCCTGGCCCAGGGTGTCCCCGAGGCGCTCTCACGATCTGAGGGCGTCACTTCGCGCGCGGATGAGCCCTGTCGAAGGCTTCGCGGAGCCGGGTCGTCGTGACGTGCGTGTAGATCTGGGTGGTCACGAGGCTCTTGTGGCCGAGCAGTTCCTGCACGCTCCGGATGTCGGCGCCCGCGTCGAGCAGATGGGTCGCGAAGCTGTGCCGCAGCGTGTGGGGGCTCGCGCGTCGAGCGAGGCCGGCGGTGGCGAGGTGCTTTTCGAGCAGGCGGGCGATGCCGCGGACCGAGAGACGGCCGCCAAGACGATTCGTGAACAGCGGCCGGCTGCGGCCGGGCACGGTGGATCGCGGCCGCGTGGCGAGCCACTGGCGGATCGCGGTGCGGGCGTGAGTGCCCACGATGCCCAGTCGCTCGCGCCGGCCCTTGCCCCGAACGCGGATCGTGCCATTGGCGAGATCGAGGTCGCCGTCGTCGAGCCCCACAAGTTCGCGGACGCGCACGCCCGACGAATACATGAGTTCGAGGATCGCACGGTCGCGGAGGCCGCCGGCGGCGGCGGGATCTGGAGCGGAGAGGAGTCTCGCGATCTCCTCGCCGGTGAGGAACTTCGGGAGCTTTCGCGGGCGGCGCGGGCTGCGCAGCGGCTTCGCAGGGTTGGCCCGAATCCAGCCCTCGCGCTGCCCGAAGGCATAGAAACTGCGCATGCTCGCGAGCTTGCGGGCAACCGTCGCCGGGGCGTATCCCGCGGCGCCGAGGCCGGCTTGAAACCGGCGCAGGATGGAGCTGGAGGCATCGGCCGGCGTCCGGCAGCCGGCGGACCGCAGGAATTCCTCCAACTGGAGCAGATCCTCCCGATAGCTCTTGAGGGTCAGCGGGGAGGCCCCTCGTTCCGCCGTCATGAATCTCAGGAACCGGTCGGCGGCGGCGGAAAACGATCCTGTCGGAGCCGGCGTTCGGGCTGCCATGACGCGGGATCGCCCCCGGATCAGGCGGTGCGGTCGGCCGGCGGAACGCTCCGCAGGCGGTTGACTCGCGGTGCGCTTTGTCGGACCTTCTGGCCCAGCACCGCGGCGTCGTACCACGAGAAGCTCAGGTCGGGATTGGCGGCGTAGCGGCCGAGGGTCTTGATGGCCTCGGCCCGGCTGTCGTCGTCATACAGGAAGACGTAGCGTTCCCCGCCTTTGACCAGGGCGATCACGTTGATGTCGCGAGCGGGCATCGATGGCTCTTCGGGCGGGGCGGAAGGCCGATGGGGAAGACCCGTCCCGGCCGCCGCACAGGGGAGGTATCGGCTGGCACTGCGGCGCGTCCGCAGCCTTCTGCGGGATGCCCCCCGAGTCTCCGCGATCGGGCCATCCGTCCCGGGGTGCCCGCCGCGCGACCCCGATATCCGGGCGGGTCGGGCGGTTCAGAAGAGATCGGCGAAACCTCGCAGCGCGATCGGCTCGCGGGCCGTGAACGCCTCGCCGTGGGTGGTTCCGATCATGGCACCCCACCAGCTTGCCGAGGCTGCCACGCGTTCCAGCACCCCGGGACGCGGCGTGGCCTGGGAAAACTGGCTGGCGTAGCAGGCGATGCTTCGCTCCTTGAGTTCCCACGTCGAAGAGATGTCGACCACGAATGCAGGCCGGGTCACGAGCTTGAGGTGAACGCAGGCGTAGTGGTACACGCGTTCCGGGTGCCACGGATCTCCCGGCAGATCGCACCGGGTGAGCTTGGACCAGAAGCGGGCCGCCTCGACCAGCCTGGTGGCCGCCGTGTGGTCGGGATGGGCGTCGACCCAGTGGGGGGCGAAGAGCCAGCGGGGGCGAGTCCGACGGATCACGCCGGCGAGTTGGCCGCGCGCGGCGAGCGTCGCCCGGAGCCGCCGGTTGGGGAGCCCGAGATTCTCGCGCCACGGGATCCCGAGCACCGCCGTGGCGGCCGCTGTCTCGCGGGCGCGGATCTCGGGGGATCCCCGGGGCGTGGGCTCGCCGTCGGTGAGGTCGAGCACGCCCACGTGCAGGCCCTTGGCGAGCATCAACGCGATGGTGCCTCCCATGCCCAGTTCGGCATCGTCGGGATGCGGAGCGATCACGAGGGCGTCGAGCATGGTTCGATTGCGTCTCCCAGATCGTGGCAGCATACTCTGGCCGCATGACGACCTCGACCCGATCCGCGGGACGGCAGGCTCCGGAGGAACTCTTCGCGGAGGTTTGTGACCGGGCACGCCACGCTGCGGTGCTGGCGTCGGTCGAATCGCTCCTCGGCTGGGACGAGCAGACGTACCTGCCGGAGCGGGCGGGCGGCTATCGGGCGGAGCAGGCTGCGGCGCTGGCAACGCTGGTCCATCGCGAGCGCACCGATCCGGCGTACGGGGAGCGGCTTGCCCGGCTTGCCGACGGCCCGCTCGCCACATCCGGTCCACCGGAGGTGTCGGGCACGATCGCCCTGCTGCAGCGGGACTTCGCCAAGCAGGCGCGGCTGCCGCCGCGGCTGGTCGAGGAACTGGCGCGAACCTGTGTCGAGGCACAGCAGGCGTGGCGGTCGGCCCGCGCCGCGTCGTCGTGGAACCAGCTCCAGCCGTGGCTGGAGAGGGTGTTCGCCCTGAAGCGGGAGCAGGCCTCCTGCCAGCTTCCCGGACGCGATCCCTACGACGCCCTGATGGACGATTACGAGCCGGGCGCGACGTGGCAGGCGGTGGCTCTGCTGTTCGAGCGGCTCCGAGCCGAGATCGTGCGGCTGGTGGCCGCATGCGTCGCGTCGGGTCGGCGGCCGGACGATGCCGTGCTCCGGCGGGACTACCCGCGCGCAGCCCAGGAAAGGTTCGTGCGCGAAGTGGCCGCCCGGATCGGGTTCGACTTCCAGCGCGGCCGGCTCGACACCACCGCCCACCCGTTTTGCTCAACCATGGGGCCCGACGACTGCCGGATCACGACACGGTGGGACGAGAGGTTCCTGCCCACGGCGCTCCACGGCGTGTTGCACGAGGCGGGCCACGGCCTCTACGAACAGGGGCTGCCGCGTGACTGGTTCGGCCTGCCGCCCGGCCAGGCCGCGTCGCTCGGGATCCACGAGTCGCAGTCGCGGCTTTGGGAAAACCTCGTGGGTCGTTCGCCGGCGTTCTGGGAGTGGTGCTTCCCGGTGGCGCGGTCGGCCTTCCCGGCGGCGCTGGCCGATGCCGACGCCGCCTCCGTGCAGAGGGCACTGATGGCGGTTTCACCCTCGTTCATCCGCGTGGAGGCGGACGAGGTCACGTACAACCTGCACGTCATGATGCGGTTCGACCTCGAGCGTGCGCTCGTGCAGGGAACGCTCGCCGTGGCCGATCTCCGCGACGCCTGGAACGAGCGGTTCGAGCGCGACTTCGGGATGCGGCCACCCTCCGATGCCGACGGGGTCCTCCAGGACATCCACTGGAGTGCGGGCCTCGTCGGCTACTTCCCGACGTACTCCCTGGGAAACATTTTTGCCGCCCAGTTGATCCACGCCGCCAGGGAGCGTCTTCCCGGTCTCGACGGCGAGATCGCGGCGGGGAGGTTCGACGGCCTGCTGGACTGGCTGCGCATGCACGTGCATGCCCACGGCAGGCTGCTGGAGTCGGAACCGCTCGTCGAGAGGGCCACGGGCATGCCGGTTTCGGAGCGGTGGCTCGTCGACAGCCTCCGATCCCGCTACGCGTCCGCCCACGGGCTCTGATTCCGCCCGTGGGGTCGGTGCGGGGAGGGCGTGGAACCGCCCTCGCCGCATGGATACGTTGATTCGGAGTTTTTTCACGCCGCCCCCGGCGGTGGTAAACTCCGCCGGGGCCTTCCCCGCGTTCGCACATCTCCCGCAGAGGCATCCATGGTGGACGACAAAAACGATCCGGCACCCGACCCGTGGGCGGACATCGACGAAGGTGGCGAGGACCAAGCAGCCGACGGCTTCACGTTCTCGTTCGACACCTCGAGCGACGTCGAAGGGAAGCCGGCCGTGCCGCAGGCCGAGGACGAGATTCCTTTCGCACCGGATCTTGTCGGGTCAGATCCTGGCCCTTCTCCGGCCGACGCGGACGACGCGCCGATCATCCGCATCGATGCGGCCGCGGAGACAGCGGCGGATGCCGATCCGTTCGCCGACCTCGCGGCCGATGGCGGACCCACGGCAGAGGATCTTTCGGCATGGCTGGAGGAGCCCGAGGCATCCGTCCCCGGTGAGCCGCCGCTGGCCGTGTTTCCCACGGGCGACTCCGACGAATCGGCATCGTCAAGAGAGGCCGATGCCTCCCCCGGGGCGGATGTGGCCGCATGGGACGAGGTCCACGAGACCACCGCGGCGGATGACGAGCACGTCGCCGCCGGATCGTCCCACGTGCAGATCGGCACCGGCTTCTCGGGGATCGTCTCGCCCAGCGAGATCGATCCGTCCCATGGCGACGGCGCTGGTGCGGGTGATGACTGGCCCGGCGGCATGGGGGCGGAATCGCCGCTCGACGACTTCGCCGTCGACGAGCAGTCCGGGTTCGAAGCATCGGGGTTCGACGGTCTCGGAGAAGTCGGGGAGTCCCACGGGGGGCCCGGAGTCGAGACTGGCGACGTGGTCGAAGCCGGTGCCGCGGCCGGCGCGGCCGTGACTCCCGTGCCGGATTCACCACGGCGTCAGGCGAGCCGCCGGACGCGCGGCGGCATCGGATCGCTCATCGGGATCGTTCTCGGCGGGCTCATGGCACTACCGATCACGTATGCGATCCTGATCTGGGGATTCCAACGCGACCCCTTCAAGCTCGCGGGCCTGATGCCGGAGCAGGTCGCGTTTTTGCTGCCTGCGAAGTTTCAGCCCGGCTCGTCCCGCGGGCCGTCCTCGGCCGCCCCCCGCTCGCCGCTCGACGATCTCCCGCAGGGCGAGGCCGCGGCTGCCCCGCCCGTCCCCGCGGAGCCGGAGCCTGATGAGCCGAAGCCGGTCGAGCCGATGCCGGTCGAGCCCAAGGTGGTCGAGACCGCGAGCGTGGCTCCGGGGCCCGGCGAGAGCGATGGTGCGCCGTCGCCGGGGATCGCCCCCGATGCCGTGGTGAAGATGCGCGAGCCGGCCGCGGAGCCCGAGCCCGCCCCCGCGGAGCCTCCCGTCCCTGCGCCGGCACCGAAAACCCTCGACGACATCTTCGCGACAGCGCCCTCCCCGGCGCCGGTGGCGCCGCCGCGGCCTGAACCGCTCGACCTGACGGCGCTCGAGGAGGCGGCGGGCGAGGCGGTGGCCGCCCACGAGGCGGTGGCCGCCGCCAACCCGGAGGATGTGGAGGGCAGGAAGAAGCTGCTCGTCGCCTGGTACAAACGCCTCGCCGCGGTGGCAGAACAGTGGGTGCTGCTGGAAAAGGTGGCCGCCGACACGGGACGCACCGTCGAGAAGGTGCCGGAGCCGGTCGACTCCCTGTTCGCGGGGCTCGCCGCCGATGCCGACGCTCAGGCCGAACTCGGCCGCCTCAGCCGCATGTGGCTCGCGTCACGGAAGCGGCCGGCGGACGGCGCCATGCTGCTGGCGACGTTCGAGGGCTCGCGGCGGGTGGGGCCGTACTGGTCGACGCGGGTTACGATCGACGGGGAGGAACCGCGAGACGTGGCGGTGATCTCGCGGGTCGAGCCGGTCGCCGCGCAGGGAGAGAAGGTGCTCGTCACGGGCGTGCTTTTCGACGGCGACGTCGTGTGGGCGAGCGACTGTCGGCCCGTGGCCGGGAAACCAGCCGCGGCCGAGGATCTTTTTTGATCCCGGGCGGTACGGTGCCGACGGCGGCGGAGATCGCAGCCGATGTCGCCGCCGGCCGTCGGACCGCATCCGACGTGCTCGCCGACCACGTGGCACGGCACCGCGCCACGCACGACCGGCTCAATGCCCTCGTGCAGCCGCGGCACGATGCGGCTGCGGCCGAACTCGCCGGGGTGGCAGGGCTGCCACTCGGCGGAGTGCCGGTCAGCGTCAAGGAGTGTTTTCCAGTGCGCGGCCTGCGGACGACGCTCGGCATCCCGGGCCGGGAGATCCACGACGACCACGACGCCGAGATCGTCACCCGCCTCCGGGCCGCGGGCGCGGTGATCGTCGGCAAGGCCAACGTGCCGCAGGCGATGTACCTCCACGAAACCGACAATCCGGTCTGGGGACGGACCATCCATCCCACCGCCCCCGATCGCGGGCCCGGCGGCTCGAGCGGCGGCGATGCGGCACTGGTCGCCGCCGGAGTGGTCCCGCTCGCGGTGGGCACCGACCTGGCCGGCTCGGTGCGGCAACCAGCCCATGCCTGCGGCATCGCGGGCCTGCTGCCGCGGACATCCGCGCTCGGGGAGGCGGGCGCGTTCGACACGATGCCGCACCTCACGGCCGTCCGCCCGCGGGCGGGCCTTCTCGCCCGCGCGGTCGGCGATCTCAAACTGGCGTTCGAGGCGGTGGCGGGCAGTTCGCTTCCGGCCGATCGCCTGCGCCGTCGTCCCCGGGTCGGCTGGTGGGACGATGCCGGACCGCTCGAGACATCACCGGCGATCCGGCGCGGCGTCCATGAGGCCGTGGCCCGCCTCGGTGCCGCTGGGTTCGAGACACGGCCGCTCGACGGTGCGCTCGCGGACGAGGCGGCTTGGCTCATGCTGGGGCTGGTCTCGGCGGATGGCGGAGCCGACATCCGCCGGTTGTTCGCAGGCGTGCGGCCGATCCCGCCGGTGGCCCGGCTGTTGCGCCTGGCTCGGTTCGGGCCGGTCGTGCGTTCGGGGCTCGCGGCGCTCGCGCGGATCGGCGGCCGGCGGATCGAGGCCGCGGCGCTGGCGGCGACCGGTCCGAGATCTGCGGCCGAGTCCGCCCGGCTGGTCAGGGCCCGCGATTCGCTGGCCAGACGGGTGCAGGGCTGGGCCGAGCGGTGCGATGCGATCGTGTGTCCCGTGTCGGCCCTGCCGGCGCTGCGGCACGGCACTGCCGGGATGCTGCTGCCGGCGGCGTTTCCCTGCCTCCTCGCGAATCTGCTCGATCTCGCGGCCGGCACGGTGCCGGTGACGTTCGTGCGTGCCACCGAGGAGTCGGGCCGGAGTCCGACCTGGGATCCGGTGGTGCGAGCAGCAGTCGCGGCCGATCGGGACAGCCGTGGCCTGCCGGTGGGCGTGCAGGTGATCTCGCTGGACGGCGGTGAGGCGACCGTTCTCGAGGTGATGCGGTCGATCGAGGCCGGCGGCGGGCTTCAGGCCGACAGGCGCGCCGAAAGCGACCTGGCCATCTGATCGATCGTGAGCACCTCGCACGCCGCCCCCGCGTCGATGCCCGCCTTGGGCATGCTCCAGACGACGCTCGAGGCCTCGTCCTGGGCGATCGTGTGCCAGCCGCGCGCCCGCAGTCGAAGAAGGCCCTTCGCGCCGTCGCGCCCCATGCCCGTCAGCAGCAGAGCGACGCCGGTGTGTGGCCAGTGCTCGGCGACGCTCTCGAAGAACACGTCGACGCTCGGCCTGAAAAAAACCTCGCGGGGTTCCTCGCGGTATTCGAGGGTCCGTGCCTTGGAGAGCACCAGGTGGTCGTTCGTGCCGGCGAGCAGCACGTCGCCCGCGACGGGTTGTTGCCCGTGCTCCGCGACGCGCACCGCGCGACTCGTGCGATCCCCGAGCCACTTGGCGAGCCCCTGGGAGAAGGCGACGTCGACGTGCTGAACCACGACCACGGCGACGTTCCAGTCGCGCGGCAGCGGCAGCAGCAGGTCGGCGATCGCCTTGGGGCCGCCCGTCGACGCGCCCGCCAGAACGAGCTTCGGCGGCCCGCCCGCGGCGGGGGCGGACCGGGCGGCACGGCGGTGATCCGCGGCCCCCACGAGCTTGGCGATCATGCCGATCTTCTCGACCAGAGCGCCCGCGCCGCTGACCTCTCCAGCCGGGCCGAGCATCGGAGTGTCGACCGCATCGAGCGCCCCGAAACCCATCGCTTCGTAGACCAGCGAGATGTTGCCGCTGACCGTGGCCGTGACGACGAGGATCGCGCACGGGACGGATGCCATGATCTGCCTGGTCGCCTGCACGCCGTCGAGGTGCGGCATGATCAGATCCATCAGGATGAGGTCCGGACGGTCGCGCTTCGCCATGGCGACCGCCTCGACCCCGTCGGCGGCCGTCCACGCGATCTCGTGGTCGGGGAGGCTGTCCACGACGCGCCGCAGCGCCTCGCAGGCCGCCCGCACGTCGTTGACGATCCCGATCCTCATGGCATCCGCCTCATGACAGGGGCTCTCCCGCGAGATCGATGATCGTATGCACGAACGTTTCGTCGTGGAAGCTGCTCTTCGTGAGGTAGCGGTTGGCGCCCGCATCGAGGCCGCGGAGCCGGTCCTCCTCGCGATCCTTGTACGACACGATCACCACCGGGATGTCCTTGCGAGTCGGGTCGTTCTTGATCAGCGACACCAGCCCGATGCCGTCCATGCGCGGCATGTCGACGTCGGTGACCACGAGATCGTAATGCGCACCGCGGATCGCGTTCCAGCCGTCCATGCCGTCGACCGCCACGTCGACGGCGAACCCGCGGGCCTGGAGAAGCTGGCGCTCGAGTTCCCGCACCGTGATCGAGTCGTCGACCACGAGGACCCGCTTCCGCCGCCGGGAACGCTCCGCCAGCTGCTCGAACTCGACCCGCGACAGCCGCCGGCCCATGAGGACATTGTCGATGGATCGCACGAGATCCTCCACGTCGACGATCAGCACGGGGTTGCCGTTCTCGAGGAGCGAGGCGCTGTTGATATCGGGCACCTTGCCGAGCCGGCGGTCGAGCGGCCTCACCTCGAGGTCGCGCTCCCCCAGGAACGCGTCGACGATCATTCCGAACTGCTGGCCGCGATCGCTGACCACCACCACGGGCATGGGATCGACGGGCTGCCCCGGCTCCTCGATACCGAGGATCTGGCCGGCCATCACGAGGCCGATCGACGCGCCGTCGCGATCGAAGTATTGCCGGCCTTCCACCGTCCGGACATCGGCGTGGCGGCAGTGCAGGATCTGGTCGATGCGGGTCAGCGGAAAGGCGTAGGGCTCGCCGCCGACGTCCACGAGCAGGGCCCGGATCACCGACATCGTGATCGGGAGTTGGAGCGTGAATACCGTCTGGCGGCCCGGCTGGGCGGCCACACGGACGGTCCCGCCCACCCCTTTCACCATGCTCTGCACGACGTCGAGCCCGACGCCCCGGCCGGAGATCTCGCTCACCTGGTCCTTGGTGGAGAATCCCGGCAGAAACAGGAACTCGAGGAGTTCGAGCTCCGAGAGTTGGTCGGCGACCTGGCGTGCCACGAGGCCCCGGGCGACCGCCCGGCCGCGCAGCGATTCGACGTCGATGCCGCGACCGTCGTCGGTGACCGTGATGTTGAGCATGCCGGCGCGGTGGCGGGCCTCCAGCCGGATCGTGCCACCGGCCGGCTTCCCCGCCGCCTCGCGATCCTCGGGCGTCTCGATCCCGTGGTCGAGGGCGTTGCGGATCAGGTGGGAGAGCGGGGCCTCGAGCTTGTCGAGGATGTCGCGGTCGACGCCGGTCTCTTCGCCGCGCACCTCGAACCGCACCTGCTTGCCCAGCGTGCGGGCGATGTCGCGCACCAGTCGGGGGAATCCCCGGATGCCGTCGGCCAGAGGCCGCATGCGGCTGACGATGACCTCATGATGCAGGCGGTTGGAAAGGTCCTCGTTGCGGCGGGCGAAACTCTCGAAGTCCTCGACGTGCTTCATGAGACCCGCGAGGACCGAATCGGCCCGCTCACGGATGCGGCCGAGCGAGCCGCCCAGCGGCGACGGCGCGACCACCTCCCCTGACTCGATCCGCTCCTCGACGGAGGCGATCGCGTCGCAGAGGTCGACCTGCGCCGCGCGGAGCGCGAGCAGGCCATCGACGAAGGGCCGCAGTTGGCGTGTTTCGACGAGCGATTCACCGGCCAGCCCGACCAGCCGCGTGAGGCTGTCGGCGGACACCCGCACGACGCGATCCGCGTGCTCGAGGGCCCTGGCAGCGGTGGGAGCGGGAGCATCGGCCGGGCCGGTGGTCTCCGGCGAAGCGGCGGGCGGACTGGTAACAGGCGGGCCGGTAACAGGCGGACTGGTAACAGGCGGACTGGTAACAGGCGGACTGGTCCCGTTCGCCACGAGCGACGCCAGCTCCCCCACGAGTACTTCGGCGGTCGCGGCCCAGCGGCTCTCGGGAGCCAGGGCGTCCTCCGCCTTCGCGATCGAAGAGAGGAAGTCGACGGCCGACAGCAGCAGGTCGACGTGCTCGGGCCGCACGCGGAACGTCCCTTTGCCGGCGGCGACGAAACAGTCTTCCATGGCGTGCGCCACGCGCACGGCCGGATCGAGGCCCACGATCCGCGCCGCGCCCTTGAGTGAATGGGCGGCCCGCATCATCGCCTCGATGGTGTCAGGCGACCGGTCCAATTCCTCCACCGCGAGAATGCCGGCCGAGAGGACCGACGTCTGGCTCTCGGCCTCGAGCCGGAAGAGCTCGAGCATCGAAAATCCGCTCAGGTCGTCCGCCACTTCGTCCTCACCCTTCCTAGCGCCCGATCAGGTCGTCGAGACCGTCGAACACCCGCGTCTCGTCGAGCAGTCCCACGGCCCGATCCTGCCAGTCGAACAGCGCCTGGCAGTATCGGCCGGACGAGTGGCTGACGGTCGCCGGAACCGCCCGCAACGCGGCCCGCGCCACTCGCTGCACGCCCGCGACCTCGTCGACCCCCAGCACCCACCGTCCCCCGGCCTCACCCCGTCCGGACTCCACGACCAGCAGCCGCGCGGACGTCGGGCCGTCGGCGGCCGGCTGGAAGGATGGCGCCGTGCCCTCGAGACCGAGAAGCACGTGGAGCGACGTGCAGAGCTGCAGCTGGCCGCGGATGTTCACGAGTCCCTCGAGGACGCCCGCGGTTCGATGTGGCACCCGGTGGAGCGGCCGCAGCGTGGTGATCTCGACGAGCGCGGCCGTCGGCAGGGCGAGCCATTCGTGGCCCAGACGGAACACGAGCACGCTGGCGGCGTCGGGGTCGGCGACCGCCTCCGGCTCTTCGAGAAGCCGGCTCCATCCCTCCAGGTAGCCCTCCGGCGCCTCGCGGTCGAAGAAGGTGCGGGCGGCCTCCGCGAGAACCGGGCAGTTGCGGCAGTGGACGAACGTCTCGAGCTCCGGGCAGCTGCGGTCGCCCGCCACGCCGATGCGGCGCCAGCATTCGTCCATCGGGGCCCTTACGAGCGGATCGGCGGTGCTCATGGGGAGGCCTTGCGCGAGAGGATGCGGGCCGCCGACTGGCGGTACTTCTCCGCCATGAGGGCGTCGCCGCGCTGCGCCGCCAGCAGCGCCAGCGCCAGCAGCGCCTCATCGTGGGCTGCGTCGAGGTACAGCGTCTTGTGGAAGCAGCCCTCGGCACGGTCTGGATCGCCGGCCGACTGGTGGAGCATTCCCATCAGGAAGAAGAGCTGTGGATCGGGCCCCGCCGCGCGCGTGTGCGCGACGCACAGTTCGAGAGCGGTGGCGAACTGCCGCGCGTTGGCCAGGGCCCCTGCTTCGCGGAGCACGTCGTCGAGGCTCGACGCGGGGGCCGGTCCGGGTGCTGCCGCGTCGGCCACGGCCGCCTCCCGGACCCGCGGGGGCGATGACGGTTCCGGCCGTCGCGCCGCGGGCCGAAGCGGCGCGGCCTGATCCGCAGACCGGATGCCGCGGCGCAACGCGAACACGGACGTGTCACCGGCGGGCAGCCAGTCGCCGCGGATGATCGGCGGTTCGGCCGCCCCGAGGACGAGCAGCCCGTCGGCGGCCACCAGTCGGTCGAGAACCCGCTCCGCGCGGCCGCGGGCTTCCGGGGACAGGTAGATGAGCAGATTGCGGCAGAAGACGACGTCGTACGTTCCCGTGCCGAGCGGCTCGTCCGGAAACGATGGGTCGAGAAGGTTCGCCCACGAAAACCGCACCAGCCGCCGCACCGATTCATCGAGCGTCGAGAGCTGTCCGTCGCGCTGGAACCAGCGGTCATGGAACGAGTTGTCCGCGTTGCGGAACGCGTTCGCGGTGTAGCGAGCCCGCCGGGCCCGCTCGAGCGCCACGTGGCTGACATCGATCGCGTCGATCGTGAAGCGGTCGGCGGCGAGGCCGGCCTCGAGCAGGCCCATGGCCAGCGAGTAGGGCTCCTCGCCGCCGGCGCACGGGGCGCTGAGGATGCGGATCGGCGGTCGTCCCGGCAGCGCGGCCCGCAGCGCGGCGGCGCGGCACACGAAGGAAAACACCTGAGGGTCCCGGAAGAACCAACTCTCCCCGACCACCACCTCCTCGACCAGGCGGTCGCGTTCGGCCGTGTCACGGCGGGCGAGCGAGACCACTGCCGCCGGATCCGCGATGCCGAGCGCCTCCATCCGCGACTGGACGGCCCGTGCGATCGAACCCGAGCCCACGATCGTGGGATCGAGCCCGATCCACCCTCCGAGCAGGTCCTCGGCCGCGGGAACCGCGGCGGGTTCTGGAAGCCTGGAGGTGGTCATGGGCCGGCTGCTCCGCTGGCCGTCGCCACCAGCCTGGCGAGCAGGTCCGGGGGCACGAGCCTGTCCACGGCGATCATCTGCACCGTGTCGCCACCGAGCCGCAGGAGCCGCCCGAGAAAAGGGGCATCGCCGGTGTCGATGGTCGCGGCGGCGTTACCCTCGGCGGCGGACTGGACCGAGACCACGTTGTCGGCCACCAATCCCAGGAGCACGGGCCGGGCCGGCTCGGCAGTCCCGGCGGCGGGGGCCGCCACCTCCACGACGATCAGGCGGGTGCTGAGCCGGCGGCGCCCTCCCGCGTCGACGGCGGGAGAGTCGAACCGCCGCGCGAGGTCGACCATCGGCACGAGGTTCCCCCGGTAGGTGAACACGCCCGGCACGTAGTCGGGCAGCAGGGGCACCGGCCGGACCGGAACCAGCGGCAGCACCTCGAGCACGGTCCGCGAGGGGATCGCGTAGGGCTGGCCGGCGACGGTGAACGTGAGGATTTGCATGGGCCGCGGCCCGCGTCAGATCGTGAAGCGGGAGACCTCCTCCTTGAGATCGCCGACCGCCTCGCGCAAGTGGATCGTCGCGCTGTTGAAGTCGTTGAGCGAGTCGGCCGTGCGCGAGGCCCCTTCCGCGAGGCGGACCATCGCCTCCCGGATCTGCTCGGCACCCTGCGACTGGGCCCGCATTCCCTCGGTCACCTGCCCGAAGCGGCCGGAGATGCCCTGCACCGCCTCGATGATCTCCCCCAGCTTCCCGGAGATTTCGCCGATCTCGCGCACGCCGCCCCGCACCTGCTCGGCGAACTTGTCCATCTCCATCACGCCCGCCGACACGCTGTACTGCATCTCCTTGACCATCCGCTCGATGTCGAGCGAGGCCACCGCCGTCTGGTCGGCGAGCCGGCGGATCTCGCGGGCTACGACGAGGAAGCCGAGGCCGTATTCGCCCGCCTTCTCGGCCTCGATGGCGGCGTTGATGGAGAGCAGGTTCGTCTGGTCCGCGACCTTCGTGATCGTCGTCACGGCGAGGTTGATGTTGGCGGCCCGTTCGCTGATCACAGCCAGCTTCGAACCGAACGACGACGTGCTCTCGGCGAGCTGACGCATGGTGGAATCCATCCCCGAGAGGTTGCCGCGGCCCTCGGCGGCCATCCGCCCCGTGCGGGCGGCCATGTCGTTGACCTCCGTCATCGTGCGCACGAGTTCCTGGCTGGTGACCGAGATCTCCTTCACGGCCGCCACGGCCTCGCTCGTCGAGGCTCCGTAGTCGGCGATCACCTGCTGCTGTTCGCTGCTGGTGGCCTGGATGGCGGTGGCCGTCGAGATCAGCGCGACCGACGACTTCTGAATGCGTCCGATGAGGCCGCGGAGGTCGTTGGTCATGGTCTGGATCGCGGTCAGGAGGGCGCCGGTCTCGTCGTTGCCGGCCGGGCTCACACTCGCCCGCAGGTCTCCCCCGGCCACCTGGCGGGCGACGGCGACGGCCGTGCGGATCGGGGCCGAGATCGTGCGGGCGACGGCCAGCGCCGCGATCGTCACGCCGAGGATCGTGGCCAGGGAGAGACCGACGATGGCGGCCCGCTGGAAGTTGACGAGGGCGAACGCCTCGGCTGCATCCTGCTTGACGTTCATGCCCCAGCGGAAGCTCGGCAGGTAGCACCACGCCGCGACGACCTCCGTGCCGCGATAGTCGCGCACCACGCCGTAGCCGCGGGCGCCGCTGGAGGCCTTCTGCGTGCCGGAGGCGTTCTGCGCGCCGAGGGGGATCTGGAGCTTGAACGCGGCGTCGGGGGCGTGGCGGAGTGGGCAGGTGACGAGCACCGACTGTCCCTGCTGCTGCCCGGTGACGATCTCGCCGGTGCGTCCCAGGCCGCCGAGGTCGGAGAGCACCCGCCAGACTCGTTCCGGGCCGAGCCCGAGCGCGAGCACGCCGATCACGCGGCCCTCGGAAAACACCGGGCTCGTCACGAATGCGAGCGGTTGCTGCGTGGAGCCATACGACTGGAAACCGGAGAGGTCCGACTGCAGGAGCGTGCACGAGCGATCGAACCCCGCCGCGAGTTCCGACGCGCCGAGATTGCCCGCCATCACCGACGCGCCGACGGGGAGGCGGCGGTCCATGGAGAACACGATGCGTCCCGACGCGTCGATCAGGAGGATCTCGGAGTAGCCGAACGAGCTGGCCACGTAGCCGAGGAATTCCTCGAACTGCCTGCCTTCGGCCGCGAGCCTGCCGGCCCGCGCGGCGTCGGTTGCCTCCTGCCCGGCCGCGGCGGACAACTCCCGCACGGCCCGCACCACCGTGGGCCCGCGGGCCGTTGCCATCCCGTCTCGCACCCGCTCGATCGCGAAGGCCTCCAGCTCCCCCGCCTTCGCAGCGGCGATCTGGATCAGGTTGTTCTGCACCGAATTCTCGAGCGCCCTGGTCGCGATCCGAGCCGTGATCAGGGTGAGGACGGCGCAGGGAATGAGCGCGATCACGAGAAACCAAAAGAGCAGCCGGCCGGCGATTGACCGCTGCATCAGCCGCGCCGCGACGGCGCTGCTCTCGGAGGAAATCGGCGCTGGGGTGGTGTTCATGATGGTGCTGCGCTCAGGGCGTGGCGGCGGGCACGCGATCCGCCCGGGGGGAGGTGTTGATCCAGGCGCCTCCCCAGCGCCGCTGCAGGCCCGCCACGAACTCCTCCCACGCCTCGCGCGACCGCGACAGCGGGAAGGGAACCGGGCGGACCGCCGTCCGGCTCGACCAGACGATCTCGAACTGTCCGTCGGGCCGGATCCTGCCGATCGAGACGGGCCGCCACGTGTGCTGCGTGGTCGGGTCGATCGAGATGATGCCCTCCGGGGCGTCGAGGCTCTGGAACCGCATGGCGTTGCGCACCTGGTGGACTTCGGCGGTGCCCGACTCCCGCACCGCCTGTGCCCACAGGAGTACGCTGTCGTAGGCGGCGGCGATCACGTCCGACGTGGTCCGGTCGCTGCCGTAGCGGGCCTTGAAGTTGCGGACGAAGGCCTGGTTTTCGGGGCGGTCGATGGTCTGGAAATAGTTCCATGCGGCGTAGTGGCCGGCGAAATCCTCGCGGCCGGCGATGCGCAGCTCGTCCTCCGCGACGGCGAACGAGATCACCGGCGTGCGGTCGGGCAGCACGCCGGCGGCCCGCAGCTTCCTCGCGAACGCGACCGCCGAGTCACCGACCACCGAACTGAGCACGACGTCCGGCTTGGAGGCGACGATCTCCCGCACCGCCTCGTCGACATCGCTGCTCCCGTAGGCGACGTAGGCCTCGCCCACCCGCTCGTCGCCGAGGCCTGCGAGCTGGTCGGAGATGATCGCGTTGACGCAATGCGGCCAGATGTAGTCGGATCCCACGAGAAAGAACCGTCGCGCCTGCAGCGTGTTGTGGCACCACTGCACGGCGGGCGTGATCTGCTGATTGGGCGCGGCACCGGTGTAGATCACGTTCGGAGACTGCTCCAGACCCTCGTAGGCCATGGGATAGACGAGGAGATGGTCGGCCGCCTCCACGATCGGCAGCACGCTCTTTCGGCTGGCGCTCGTCCAGCATCCGAATACGACCGCGACTCCATCCTCCCGGATCAGCTTCTCCGCCTGCCGCGCGAAGGTCTGCGGGTCGGAGGCGCCGTCGGCGATCACCCAGCGCACGGGACGCCCGAGGATGCCTCCGGCGGCGTTGATCTGCTCGAGCGCGAGCACCTCGGCGTCGATCATCGATTTCTCGCTGATCGCCATCGGCCCGGTCTGCGAATGGAGCAGCCCGACCACGATCGGCCGACGGTCGACCAGCGCGCGATCGAGGACCGCCCAGCCGGCGGCCACGACCGCCGCCACGGCGAGCAGCCGGAGCCAGGGCACGCCGCGCGGATGCGCGAGCGAATCGGAGGACGGGCTCGAGTCTGGCATGCGGTCATCCCTCGGGGCGGCCGGCGGCGTTCGCCGGCGCGGTCCACCGACTCAATCTTTGCCCATCTTCCCCGACCGGGCGAACGGCCCGTCATGGTTTTTTCCGGACCGCTGCGACCGCTACCGGCGTTGCAACCGGTCCATCGGCTGGCGGTTGGGCCGCTCGAGGGATATAGTCGATGCGGTCGAGGGTGGATGAGAATCCATGGCAACCGTACCCCAGCACCGCACCGCGCCCCTGCCGCTCGAGCGGATCGTCGGGGTGTCTCCATGGGCGCAGCAGGTACGGCGGGCGATCGAACTGGTCGCCGTCCACCAGTCGAGCGTCCTCATCCTCGGCCCGAGCGGCACCGGCAAGGAGCTCATCGCGCGGGCCATCCACGCGACCGGCAACCGGGCGGCCAAGCCCTTCATCCCGGTCGATTGCGCCGTAACCACCGGCACCCTGTTCGCCAGTCACATGTTCGGCCACGTGAAGGGCTCTTTCACGGGGGCCACGTCCTCGACGCTCGGGTGCTTCCGCGCCGCCACGGGCGGCACGATCTTCCTCGACGAGATCGGGGAGATGGAACTCGAGCTGCAGGCCAAGCTGCTCCGAGTGCTCCAGCAGAGGACGGTCGTGCCGGTCGGCTGCCACGACGAGATTCCCGTCGACGTCCGGGTCGTCGCCGCCACCAATCGTGAACTCGGCCGCGAGGTGACGGAAGGAAGGTTTCGCGAGGATCTCTACTACCGGCTCAACGTCGTCACGATCCGCACCCTGCCGTTGAAAGACCGCCCGGAGGACGTTCCGGTGCTGGCCGCGCGGTATCTGGCCGAGCTCGCCGGCCGGCATGGCATGCCGCTGTGCGCGCTGTCGCCCGCGGCCGTCGAGGTGCTCCAGGCGTATGCGTGGCCGGGCAACGTGCGCGAATTGGAAAATGTCCTCGAGCGGGCGGTGATGTTCTCGTCGGGCGACGAGATCGACCCCGACGCCCTGAGCGGATTCATGGGCGGCTCGCTCGACGTCGCGCAGGCCACACCCCCCACCACGGGCCGGGCCACGACACATGACGCATCGCAGCTCATGCAGGCCGCCGCGCAGGGCATCCTGGCGACGACTTCGGTTCCCGGCGTGTTTCGCGTCGAGCCCGCGATCGTCGCTCCGCCGGCATCCCGGAGCGTCGTGCCGGCGGACGAATCCGGGGATCCAGCCGCGTGGCCGACGCTGGCCGACGTGGAGCG
>RFPF01000001.1 GCA_009926295.1 Planctomycetia bacterium | reverse complement strand
TCACCAACACGGCGACGGTCTCGACCGCGACCTACGAGTCGAACTACTCGAACAACTCGTCGCAGGCCACGATCACGGTGCAGCAACTGGGCGTGATCCTGGGGACCGACATCGGCTGCACGAGCGCGCCGCTGGTGCGCGTGATCGACCCCACCACGGGCGCCATCCGGACGGAGTTCTACGCCTACGAGCCCACGTTCCGCGGCGGCGCGCACGTGTTCGGCTACGACGTCACCGGCGACGGCATCGCCGAGATCATCACGGCGCCGGGGCCGGGCCGACCCGGCGAGGTGCGCGTCTTCACCCGCGACGGCGTGCCGCTGCCGCAATACAACTTTTTCCCGTTCGGCGCAGGCTACACCAATGGCGTCGAGATCGCGGCCGGAGCGGTGACCGGTGCCACCAGCACGGACCTCGTCGCCGGCCAGCAGAAGGGGGGCAACCTGGTCCGCGTGTTCCCGGTGACGCTGGGCTCGGGCATTTCGAGCACGCCGTCTCGGCAGTTCCAGCCGTTCGGCCCCGCGTTCCGCGGCGGCGTCACGCTCGCCACGGCCGACATCGGCACGTTCTCGGGCGCGAGACTCACGTCGCCGGCTCCCGACGGCATCACCGAGATCATCGTCGGCAGCGGGCCAGGCATCCGGGCAACCGTGAACACCTACAACGGCGTGCCGGCGACGCCCGCCCTCGTCAACTCAATCAATCCGATCGCGCCTCGATACATGAACGGCGTGTCGGTGGCGGCGCTGCCCGTCGCGGCCGGCGTGGCCGACAAATACATGGTGTCGGCCGGCGTGAACGGCGGCTCGAAGGTGGAGACGTATTCCGGCATCGGAAAAATCCCGGCCGCCTCGTTCGCCGCCTTCAGCGGCCCGGCCGGCCAGCGGCCCGACGTGTGGACGGCGGCGATCGACGAGTCGCAGATCTTCAGCGTCCAGGGCCAGTTCGGCCGGACCAACGGCGTGAAGAAAAACACCGCCCCGTCGGGCGGCACGTCGTCCACGCTGCCCGGTTCCACGGGCCTCGCCCCGCCGCTCAGGATCGGTGTGCTGCGCCCGAGAGTGAGCGGCCCGAGCTAGCGGCCGCGCAGTACGCCCGGCAGGACTCGAACCTGCAACCCTCGGTTCCGAAGACCGATGCTCTATCCAATTGAGCTACGGGCGCGTTGGGACTGATCGTAGCGATTGGAAGGGCCCCGGGCGATGGGCTCGTTTGACCAATGCGGGATTTTGGGCAATCATCGACTCCATGGCATACGTCACGCTCAGAGTCCTGCATGGTGCCGATCGCGGGCGGACGTTCGACCACCTGCCGACCCCCGTGACGATCGGGCGCGAGGAGGGCAACTCGATCCAGCTCAACGACGAGCGGATCAGCCGCTACCACCTCAAGCTCCAGGAAGACAACGACAAGATCGTGCTCACGGATCTCGAGAGCACCAACGGCACGAAGGTCAACGGCGAGGACATCCAGGTTCGCATCCTCCGCGACGGCGACCTCATTTCCGTGGGCCGCTCGCTGCTGCTGGTGGGATCGCACAGCGACATCGACAGGCGGATCGCCGAGATCGTGGCCAAGCTTCCCGGCCAAGCCGAGGCCCGTGCACGGCAGATGGGGGAGCGGCTGGAGCGCATCGCGACGCACGAGTCCGACGTGGTCGCCGACGTCTCCGAGGTGCGATCGCCGCTGCTGCCCGGAGGGCCGCCCCCACTGCCCGGCCGGCTGTCGCCGGCACAGTCCGCCGAAGTCTCGGAACTTCTCGACTACGTCCAGGCGATCCTCTGCGAGGCCAGCGAGGGTGCAGTGATGCGGCCGGGCAACGAGGTCGTGGAGATCGACTTCGCCCACTGGCAGGCCCTGCTCGACCTGCAGGCCCACCTCGCCGAGATGCTCAGGCAGATCGGCGCCGGCTAGGGCGAGTCTCCGTGGGTGCCGTCGCCGCGGTCCGGATCCGAGAGGGCCGCGAGAACCGATGTAGACTTGAGACATGCGTCCCGAACGGATCGTAGTCTTTCTCCCCTGCCACTCGTTCGAGGACTTTCCGACCTGGCTCGATGAGCGGGAGGCCGACGAACTGCTCGCCGCGTGGACGGCGGCCTGGCATCCGGCCCTGATCGCCGCGGTGGGCCACGCTCCCGGCTGGTCGAGCGTCGAGGTGCCGCCGGCCGATCCCGCGGCGATTCTGGGGATCGTGCCGGCCGCGGCCGACGAGCGGTTCGCCGCTATGCTCGACGCGGCCGGGCTGGCGGGTTCGCGTTTCGTGCGGGGCGTCCGCGAACGCGGGGCGATCGTGGCGGCGGCCGTGGAGGCGCTCGAAGGCGAGGCCCGCGCCGGAGGGTCGTCGCTGGCCGACGATTTCCACGCCCTCGGGCTCGCCTGGCTGCTCGCCGAACTGCTGGCGCGGCGGATGCGGTCGTCGCTCGACGGTGCCGTCGACGGCTTCTCGAGCGGGGTCGTCGCCGCCGCCCGGGCCGCCGTCGCGGGCGACGATGCGGCGGCTCGCGACGGGCTCCACGAGTGCTTCGCCACGCTCGAGGCGACGCGATCCCGATACTATCCCGTCGACGTCTGGCTGCTCGACATCGTGCTTCTCGCCGAGTCGACGCTTGGCAGCCGGCTCGCCGGAGAGCTCGGATCGCCAGTCCCGCTGGCCTGCGTCGCCACCGCAAGGCTTCTGGAGCGCCTCGGCAGCGATGATCCCGCCCTGCTCGGCCGGCTTCGCGACCGCGTCGCCGCCGGCGCCGTCGAGATCGTGGGCGGCCGTGAAGACGCGACGCCGGTCGACTTCCAGCTGCTCGAAACACTCCGGGCATCGTTCGAGCGCGGTCACGCAACGTATCGCGATCTCCTCGGCCGCGTCCCCGTGACGTTCGGGCAGTGCAGCGGCGGCTCCTCGGCCTACCTGCCCGGAGTGCTCGTCGAGCGCGGCTACCGGGGCGCGATCTGGAACCTCTTCGACGGCACGCCGCTGCCCGATCCGGGCTCGAGCCGAATCCGTTGGCAGGGGGTGGCCGGCGGGTGCATCGAAGCGTTCGCCAGGCCGCCGCTCGACGCCCGCTCGGCGGGCACGATCCTCCAGCTGCCGGACAAGGTGGGCGACGCGATGGATCACGATCACAGTTGCATCGTGTCCTTCGCCCACTACGCCGGCACGGCAAGCCCGTGGTTCGCCGACCTGCGGCGAATCGCCGCCTGGACCACGCTGCTCGGCCGGTTCGTCACTCCCGCCATGCTGTTCGCCGAGACGGAGCATGCCGGCGTTCCGGCCGACGTTCCCGCCGACGCGTTCCCGCCGACGCTGCCGGGGGAGCGGGTTGCAGACGCCCCCGACCCCGTCGACATCCGCGTCGCGGCCGCCGCGGCCGAGGCGTCGGCCGCCTCGGCCGTCCCGACCCTGGCCGCGAGCGTCACCGGCTGCGGCCCCGCCGCACGGCCGAGTGCCGGCGAACCGGGCTTCTGGGCGAGGCTCGCGGGCGGTTTCCATACGAGCCGGGGCGCGGAGGCCGGGCTGGTGCTGGAAAACGCGGCGGTCAGGCTGGAGGTGCATCCGCGCACCGGCGGCGTCCTCTCGCTCCGCTCTCCCGGCGGCAGGGGCAACCGGCTGTCGCAGGCGCTCGCCGTGCGCACGACGCGGCCCGCGCCGCCGGCGGGTGGCGTGTGGGAGTCGGCCGAGGAGCGGGCAGAATACTCGCGGATGGTCGCCGAGCGCGTGGATCGGGAATCGGGCACCCTGATCGTCAGCCGCGGCGTGCTCGTCACCGGCCCGGGAACGGTGCTCGGGTCGTTCACGCAGCGGTTCGGCCTCGTGGGCGACGCGCCGCTCGTGCGGCTCGACATACACGTCGACCTCCGCTGTCCGATCGAGGGACCGCTCCTGGAAACGCACGTGGCCTGCCGCTTCGCCTGGAACGAGAACGACGACCTCGATCTCCGACGCAGCCTCCACGGCGAGTCGATCGCGACCAGCCGCACCCGCTTCACCGCTCCACACTTTCTGGAGGTGCGTCCGGCCGGCCCGCGTCACGAGGCCGACGCCGTGCTCATCGCCACGGGCGGCCTGCCCTGGCACGTGCGGACCACGCCGCACACCGTGGACTCGATCCTCGCCGCCCCGGGAACCACCCGCATGTCGCGGCGGCTGGCCCTCGGGCTAGGCATCGCAACGCCGCTGCCGGTAGCGTTGGCGCTGTTGCGTGAGCAGACGGGCGTCGGAGCGACGGCATGATCATCACCCTCGACGGCCCGGCCGGCGCCGGCAAGAGCTCCGCGGCCCGCGCGCTTGCGCGGCGACTCGGCTGGTGCTACCTCGACACCGGCGCGATGTATCGCGCGGTGACGCTCGTCGCCCTGGAACGCGGGCTCTCGCTCGCCGACGCGGCCGCGATCGCGGCCCTCGCCGAGTCGATCGGGATCGTGTTCTCCGACGGCCGCGTGTTCGTCGACGGCCGCGACGTGTCGGTCGAGATCCGCACCGAGCGGATCACGGAGGCCACGCGGCCCGTTGCGGACGCGCCCGCCGTGCGCGAGGCGATGAAGCGGGTGCAGCGGCGCATGGCCGAGGGCGTCGACGTCGTCACGGAGGGACGCGATCAGGGCTCGGTCGTGTTTCCGCATGCCGAGGTCAAGGTGTTCCTCACCGCCTCGGCCGAGGAGCGGGCCCGCCGTCGCCATCGCGAAGAGGAGGCCCGCGGCTCCGCGGCCACGCTCGAGCAGGTGCTGGCGTCGCAGGCGCGGCGCGACGAGGGAGACCGGTCGCGTCCCGTCGGGGCTCTGGCGGCGGCAGACGATGCGATCCTGCTCGATACCGACGCTCTCTCCCCGGAGGATGTCGTCGAGCGGCTCGCCGCCCTCGTCGAATCGCGGCGCCCGTCCGCGTGCCGTCCATGACCGGGGCTCGCCGGCCACGGGGCCACAGCACGTTCGGCCGATGGCTCTACTCGGTTCTCTGGATCGTGTGCCGCGCGCTCGGCGTGGCGGTGTTCGGCGTGCGGGTGCGGTTCGCCGAGCCGTTGCCGCGCGAGGGTGGCCTGATCGTGCTCTCGAGCCACCAGAGCCACCTCGACCCGTTGCTCCTCGGGCTGGCGTGTGATCGGCGGCTCTCGAGCCTGGCCCGCAGCTCTCTCTATTCCTTCAAGCCGTTCGGGGCGGTGATCACCGCGCTCGACGCGATTCCGATCGACCGCGAGGCTTCGGCGGTGGCGGCGATGAAGACGGTGATCCGGAGGCTGGAGGAAGGGGCGGCGGTCATCATCTTTCCCGAGGGCACGCGCACGGCCGATGGGCGGCTCGGGGAGCTCAAGAGCGGCTTCGCGCTGCTGGCGAAGCGGGCGCGGGTTCCGATCGTTCCGGTCGCGATCGTGGGCGCGTGGGAGTGCTGGCCGAAAACGCGGACCCTGCCCCGTCCAGGACGGATCCGACTCGAATTTGGACGGCTGATCGGGACGGCCGAGATCGCCGCCCTCGACGAGCGGGCGCTGGTCGAGGAGTGCGCGGATCGTCTCGGCAGGCTGGACGCGGCCGCGCGCCGGGCGCGGTCTACTGCTGGGCCCGGGCCCGCTTGAAGGGGTCGATCCGGCCGCCGCCCGGTCCGGGAGGCGGCGCGGTCGCCGGCGAGCCGAAGGGGAGGATTTTCGGCCATTCGAGGCTCATTCCCGGCCACTGGGGCACCGCCGGCAGCGGTCGCACCGCGTCGGCCTCGGCCGCTGTTTGCGCGGGCTTGCGGGGAGCGACCGGTCCGGGCAGTGCCGTGGGAATCGTGGCGGGGCCGAGGAGCTCCCCCGGCTGTGGAAAGGGACGGGAGCCTGCCGGCGCCGGCACCGTCGACACCACCGTGGCGTTGGGCCCCGCGCCGGCACGGTCGAGAACACGTACGGCGACCTCGTCGATGCGTGCCTCGCCGATGCCGGTGAGGGCGAAGGTGATGGTGAGGGGCTCTCCGGCCGCGTCGGCTGGAACGATGCGGTAGAGCACGAGCCGCCGCCAGTCGGACGACGGCCCCACCCGCTCGGCGAGCGCGGGTCCGCCGAGGGAATCGAACACGAGCAGGCCGTCGACGCTCCCCGTGATCCGCTTCGGCACCCACACCCGGGCCTCGATTTCGAGGAGCTTCCCGGTGGGCGGATTGATCGGCGGCGTCGTGATCCACACCGGCGGTGTCTCCACCACCTCCGGAGTCACGGCTGGATCCGCGGCCTCGGCCCGCATCCGCAGGCTGGCGGCTCCCCCCGCGGGCTTGCTGCGGGCGATTTCGACGGCCGTGCGCAGGTCGGCCTGGGGAAGCGCGAAGTGCCGCCAGCCGGTTCCGGCGAGGTCCTCGATCCGTTCCATGCCGCCGCCCGCGACGAGATTCTCGCCAGCCACCACCCCCCCGAGGGCGTCGATGAATCGCCAGTGCTCGGCGAGCGTGGCGTCGGACGTCGAAAGCGGGCCGGCGACGAGTGATCCCGTGGCCACGACGCCTCGCTCCCAGGTGAGTCGTTCGAACTGGCCCCCGATCGCGATGGCGCGCTCGAACCGCGCGAGGGCCGCGGCCGGGTCGGTCGCCGCGAGCCCCTCGCCTTCGGCGGCCGCCCTCTGCGCCTCACCGAGCATCCGGGCGGCCGGGAGGTGCCCGAGCGCCGCGGGAGGCAGCCGGGCGAGCATCTCCGCGCCGTCGGAGAGCACGATCGCCGCCTGTGCGCGAGCCGAGGCCAGCGCGATCGGAGCGAGGTCCCGGACGCGTTCCTGCACGTGCCCGGTCACGGCCGGCTCGCCGCTCAGGAGCAGGAGCCCCGACGAGCGGAAACCGTCGAGCACGATCGACACGCCCCCCGTGACCCGCTTCTGGCGGGCGGGCCGCAGGCCGCCGGGGTGCACCTCCCAGGCCTGGTGTGCCTCGGGCACGCCTGGCACGAGGAGCGTGAGCGAGGCGTTGTCGTCGGGAAGGTCGCCGGCGTAGTGCCGCGCCACCACCTGCGACCCCTGCACGCCCCGCCAGACGAGCACCATCCTCGCACGGGCCGCCTCGATCACGACCGCCTTCACCTCCGCGTCGCTGGCCTGCGCGGTGGCCGAGTGCCTGCCCGCGGCCCCCCACGGCTCGAGGACCTTGAGCTTGAGGTTCACGGCCCGCGCGGCGGCGGCCCGGGCCCGCGACTCGCGGTCGTCGCCGTCGATGCGTCGCGACGACGCGAAGAGGATGCCGCGGCTGCCGGCGGCCACGGCCGTGAAGGCGGCGAGCGTGAGGCTCTCCGGGTCGACGGCCAGGCCGCGACCGCCGATGCCGGCGAGAGCCTGCGCCTGACGTGCCGTGCGCGGATCGAGCTCGGTCGACAGGGTCGCGATGATCGGCGTACCCGGCCGGCTGATGCGCGGCCGTTCCTTGAGCCACGTCAGGTAGTCGTCGAGTTCGAGGCTCGTGCCGAGCACCGTGCGGCGGGCCACGAGCATGTCGACGTGCCGCGAGATGGCCCGCAGGCCGGAATCGGCCGACGCGACGAGGCCGCGGCCCGCCCGTGGGTCGCAGGCCCGCACTCTCCGTGCCCGTTCGGCGAGATCCTCGACGTCGCCCTCGGCGAGGCCGCCGCCGAGGTCCCAGAGCAGCACGCGATCCCAGGTCGAGGAAAAGACCGGCAGCGAGTCGGGATCGCGGATGTCGACGTCGGGCAGCACCGGTGGAGGGCATATCACCCACAGGCCGGCCCGACGGGCTTCCGCGAGGATGTCGCTCGACGCTGGCGTCGCGAGCCGCACACAGTTGAAGCCGAGCGCCGCGATCACCTCGAGCGGCTCGCCGTTGTGGTCGAGTGATCGGGGAAAGAAGGGCAGGCCGCCGACCTCGAGCACGCCGCGGTTGATGCCGCTCGGCGGCTCGGCCGGCCCGGAGGAGACGACGGCCCGAGGCGGCGGGCCGTCCGTGGCAGGAGCCGCGAACTGTGCCGGCAGCACGCCGGGATCGGTGCGGGCCGATGGCGAACCCTGGGGCGCGACTGTGGGTCCTCCACCGACCGCCGCGGTGGCGGTGGTGACGCTGCCGAGCACGAGGAGGTCGTCGACCGCGACGTCGTAGCGGCCGGGGCCGGAGTAGATGTCGAGCACGAGGTGGGTGACGACCGCCCCCGCGAGGTCGCCCGTCGGGCCGTGCTCCGCACGGATGGCGGGGAGCTGCCGTTTCAGCCCGGACGCGAGCCCTTCCACTTCGAGGAGTTCCCAGCGGTCGGAATCCCGGGAAATCGTGCCTGGCACGAGCACCTCGACGGGCTCGCCCGTCTTCGCGGCGACGAAGTTCGGCAGCCGCACCCGTGCCGAGAGCCGAACATCGGGCCGCTCCGACCGAACCCAGAGCGAGGCCTTCCACTCGTCGATCACGCGGGCCTCGCCGAGGGGGGTCGTGAGCCGGAGCCTCGTGCCCGCCGAGGCCTCGATCACGAATCGCTCGCACGCCGCGCCGCGGTGTGGAGACTCCCGCGAGCGGGCGTGGGAGATAATGCGATGATGGACATCCGAGTCGGATACGGCCCACGAGGTCTGCGGGCCCTCGAAAGCCTCCTCGATCGTGGCCGCAGAGAGCCTCGCGGCGGCAGCGAGCAACGCGCAGACGACTCCAGCCGCGCTGCCGCCGACGGCCGACCTCGGCGAATGCCGCCGGGCCGCTCGGTGCGCGGGCTGACGTTCCTCCTGCATCGTGTGCCTGCCTGGTTCCGGGCGGACGGGGCTTGTAGCAGGACCGCAGTGCCCGGCTCCAGATCACCCTGCCTCCCCAGCCTGCGCGAAACCCTTGCAGTTGCGCGGAAACGATGGAATTATGAGGTTTTTGCGAACATTCCCGGCATCGTGACCCTCCCATGAAACCCACCACGGCCGAGGAACTCGCCAGCCGGGCCCAGGAACTCATGCTCTTCGGTCCGGGCGACCTGCAGGAGGTGTGGGCGGAACTCGGGGGCCAGAACGTGCCGCTCGAGGCGCTCGGCGCCGCGCTCGTCCGCCGCGAACTGCTCACGAGCTACCAGCTCGAGCGGCTCCTGCGTGGCGACCGCAATGGATTCTTCTTCGGGAGCGCCAAGATCCTCTACCAGGTCGGCGCCGGTTCGTTCGCGCGGGTATATCGGGCGAGAAACGTCGACACGCTCGCCACGATCGCCGTGAAGGTGCTGCGCAGCCGGTTCAGCGCGGACCAGGAAAAGTGCAAGGCGTTCCGCCGCGAGGGCGAGATGGGCCGGCTCCTGCGGCATCCCAACATCGTCGCCATCGAGGATGTCGGACAGCAGAACAACACGAGCTACATCACGATGGAGTTCGTGGAGGGGCAGACGCTGCGGGAGCTGGTGCGGATTCGCGGGGCGGTCGACGTTCCCCATGCGGTCGACATCCTCGCGCAGATGCTCGCCGGGCTCGACTACGCCCACCGCCGGGGTCTCACGCACCGCGATCTCAAGGCGTCCAACGTGCTCGTGTCGGCGACGGGCCGCGCCAAACTCGTGGATTTCGGGCTCGCAGGCGTCGACGCCGCGACGGGCGACAAGTCGCTGGGGAAGATGGAGCAGCCCCGCACCATCGACTACGCGACGCTCGAGAAGCTCGCCGGGATGAAGGACGACAGCCTGCGGAGCGACATCTTCTTCCTCGGCACGATCGCCTACCTCGCCTTCTCCGGCAAGCCGGCGCTCAAGGAGACCCGCGACCGTGCCGAGCGCGGCGATCCGCGGCGCTACACGTCGATCACGCCGTTGCACTCGGCGGCGCCGGACGTGCCCCGCGACATCGTCGATGTCGTGACGCGGATGACCGCCCTCGATCCGATGGAACGTTGGCAGACGGTGGCCGACGTGCAGCGGGCCCTCGAGCCGCTGGTGGAGAAGTACTGCCGCGCGGGCGGGGCGGCGAGCCCCGCGGCTCCCGCGTCGGCGACCCTGCCGACGGCATCGGCGTCCGGGCCGTCGGCGGCCCCCGGTCGGGGCGCCGTCATGGTCGTGGAGGCCGGAGAGAAGCCGCAGGGCGTGCTGAGGCAGCTGTTCGGAGGGATGGGATACCGTGTCCTGCTGACGGAGAACCCCCAGCGGGCGCTGGGCCGATTTTCCGCGACGCCCCTCCCGGCCGACTGCCTCGTGATCAGCGCGCAGAACCTCGGGGAAGCGGCGCTCGAGGCGTTCAACAGGCTGTCGAGCGACCACTTCTACTCGGCCGTGCCGGCGATCCTGCTCGTGGGCCCGCGGCAGGCCGACCTGGCGTCGCGGGCACTCACCGACGAGCGCCGCAAGACCGCCATGATGCCCATGAAACCGGCCGACATGGCCGGCCTCCTCGAGGCCATCGCCAGGACATAGGCGTCCGCCCCGTCCTACTTCGAATGCAGACCGCATTCGGTTTTCGCGGTCCCGCTCCAGCGGCCGGCGCGTTCGTCCTCGCCGGCGGTGATCGCGCGGGTGCACGGCCAGCAGCCGATGCTCACGTAGCCCGAATCATGCAGCGGGTTGTAGGGGATGTTCTCCCTGACGATGAAGTCCCAGACCTTGGCCTTGGTCCAGTTCGCCAGGGGCGAGACCTTGACCACGCCGAACTTCGCGTCCCAGCCCACGATCGGCGCGACCGACCTGTCCGCGCTCTGGTCGCGGCGGATGCCGCTCATCCAGGCGTCGAAATTGGCGAGAACCCTCCTGATCACCACGATCTTGCGATCGTGGCAGCAGCGATTCGGATCGGTGTGGTGGAGCGGCCCGCCGTGCAGCCGCTCATATTCCTCGACGTCCGTGTCCGGCGCCTCGAGGGCGACCTCGAGGCCGTAGCGCTTGGCGAGGCGGTCGCGAAGGTCCAGCGTTTCCTTGAACTGGTATCCCGTCTCGAGGTTGAACACGTACGTCCGCGGGGCGACGGCCGCCAGCCAATGGATGATCGCGCAGCCTTCGGGGCCGAAGGCGGTCGCCATCGTGAGCCGGTCGCCGAAGCGTTCGGCGGCCCAGCGGATGATCTCGGGCGGCTCCGCCGACTCGAGGCTCGCGCTGGCCCGGGCGAGTTCGGCGAGGAATTCCGGGGACTGGGGTGCTGCTTCGTCTGCGGTCGACATGACGACTTAACCATATGGTCTGAGGGCGGATTTCGCGACCCTGATCGGGCGGCCATCCCGGGGTCGCGTGGAAATCGGAGATGCCGCGGCCGAATTGCCCGATCGCGGTGCTGGGGTAGTCTGTCATCCTCACCCCGGCGCTGGAGGATGGGACGGGCATATGACGCGAAGTGTGGCACTGGCGGTCGATCTCGGGGCCTCGGGAGGACGTGTCGTTTCCGGCGCGTTCGACGGTCGGCTCCTCGAACTGGAGGAGATCCACCGCTTCGACAACGGCCCGGTGTCACTGGCGGGCGAACTGGTGTGGGATCTCGTCCGGCTCTGGCAGGAGGTCGTGGCGGGCCTGCGGAAGGCGGGTGCACGTCACGGGGCGGCCGTGAAGACGGTGGGCGTCGACACGTGGGGTGTGGATTTCTCGTTTCTCGGTGCGGACGGTGCGCTCCTGGCCAACCCCGTCTGCTACCGCGACTCCCGCACCCGCGGCATGCTCGCCGCCGCCGAGGCGGTCGTGCCGCGGCCCGAGATCTTCGCCGCCACTGGGCTGCAGTTCATGGAGATCAATTCGCTCTACCAGCTCCTCGCCATGCAGGAGCGGAATTCGAGCGTGCTCGCGGCGGCCGACCGCCTGCTCATGATCCCCGACATCTTCCACTGGCTGCTCTCGGGGCAGGCGGCGAACGAGCACACCAATGCCTCGACGTCGCAGTGTTACGACCCGCGGGCCCGCGACTGGGCCGCGGGGCTCCTCGACCGCCTCGGCCTGCCGCGACGTGTGTTCGGGCCGCTCGTCGAGCCGGGAACGTCGCTCGGCGGCCTGCGGGCCGAGGTCGTGGCCGAGACCGGGCTGGCGGGAGTGGCGGTGGTGGTGCCGGGCACGCACGACACGGCGAGCGCCGTCGCGGCCGTTCCGGCCCCGGAACCACCGAGCCCCAGGCCCGACTGGTGCTACGTGAGTCTCGGGACATGGGCGCTCGTCGGGGCCGAACTCGACCGGCCGCTCGTCACGCCCGAGTGCCTTGCCCGCAACTTCACCAACGAGGGTGGCATCGGCGGCACGACGCGGCTCCTCAAGAACGTGTGCGGCCTGTGGCTCGTGCAGCAGTGCCGGGTGAGCTGGCAGCGGGCTGGCAAGGACTGGACGTGGGAGCAGCTCACGGCGCTCGCGGCGGAGGCGCCGTCGCTCGGCACGCTCGTCGATCCCAACCACCCGAGCCTCGTGGCCCCTCCCGACATGCCCGAGGCGATCCGCACGCTGGCGAGCGAGTCGGGCGAGCCGGTGCCGTAGTCGACGGCAGCCGTCGTCCGCACGGCGCTCGAGAGCGTGGCGGCGGCCGTTTCCACGACGCTCGCGGAACTCGACGACCTGCTCGGGCGGCGGGTGGCCCGAATCCACGTCGTGGGCGGGGGTGTGAAAAACGCCCTGCTGTGCCAGATGATCGCCGACGCCACCGGCCGGCCCGTGCTCGCCGGTCCCGTCGAGGCGACGGCGATCGGCAACCTGCTCGTGCAGCTCCTCGCGCGCGACGGCTCCGTCGACCTGCGGAGCGTGCGGGCGGTGGTTCGCGACAGCTTCGAGATCACTCGGTTCGAGCCGCGGGATCCGGGACGCTGGGCGGATCGCCTGGCCGCTGTCCGGGCACGCGCCTCGCGAAGCTGAATGCGACCATCCCGACGAGCCCCGCGACGATGATCGCGGCGGCCCAGACCGAGCGCACGAGCCATACCCTGGCGATCCGCTCCTCGGCGGCTCGCCGGACCTGCTCCTCCCGCCGGCGGCCCTCGACACTGTCGGACTCGCGGAGGAGAAACATCTCGTTGCATTCGGGGCAAACGACCTGCTGCCCGAGCATGTGCGCGCCGGCCTTGAGCAGGTGGCCGCGGGGGCAGGGGATGCGGAGCGTCTGGGGGACGGCCACCGGTGTCGGCGACCGGGACGATGCCGGCGGCGCAGCAGCAGACGGCTCCACGCGGGTGGGAGTCGCCGCCATGGCCGGGGTGCGGCAGATCGGGCAGACGAGCCGGCCTGCCACGTCGATGGCCGGCCCCCGGTATCCGCAGGTGCAGTTGACGGCTTCCGCCACGCGTTTCGTCACGCGGCCTGCATCTGTGCGGCCGGCCGCTTGGTGACGACTCCGTGCTCGACCTTGATGATCGCGTCGGCGAGTGCCAGCGTGCTCGCCCGGTGCGTGATCATGATCACCGTACGATTTTCCACGTAGCGGGCAAGGGCCTCGTGGATGAGCCGCTCGCTCTCCACGTCGATCTGGCTGGTGGCCTCGTCGAGCACGAGGATCTCGGCATTGCGCAGGAATGCCCGGGCGAGCGCGATCCGCTGACGCTGGCCGCCGGAGAGCCGGAAGCCGTTGGGCCCCACCATCGTCCGGTAACCGTCTGGAAACTCCGAGATGAAGTCGTGCGCGTGGGCCTTGCGGGCGGCCTCCTCGATCTCCTCCTCGGTGGCGTCCCAGCGGCCGTAGCGGATGTTGTAGAGGATCGACTCGTTGAACAGCTCGGTCTGCTGGGTGACCATGGCGATGCGCCGCCGCAGGTCGTGGAGCGACATCTCGGTGAGCGGCACGCCGTCGAGCAACACCGCTCCCCGCGTGGGATCGTAGAACCGGCACACGAGGTTCACGAGCGTGCTCTTGCCGCCGCCGTTCGGCCCCACGATCGCCACCCGCTCACCGAACGGGATCGAGATGTTCACGTCTTTGAGCACGGTGTCGATCCCGTCGTAGCTGAACGCCACGTCCTGCAGGCGGATCTCGCCGTGCGGACTGGCGACGCTGCGGGGCGCAGCGGGCTCGCGGAGCCTCGACGGCGTGTCGAGCAGCGGATAGAGCTGCTGGGCCCCCACGATGCCAACGTTCACGCCGGTGAACACGCCCGACAGCTTCCGCACCGGGTCGCTGGCGCCGATCAGCATGCCGAAAAACACCATGATGCCCGGCACCGTCATCGGCCGGTCGGTCATCGTGATTCCGAAGATCTGCGTCTCCTGGTTGATCACGAGCCATGCACCGACGGCGATCGAGGTGGCGACCATGCCGATGCCGAGGATTTCGGTGATCGGGTTGGCAAGGGCGAAATAGAAGCTGTGCCACATCCCTGTCTTCATCATGTCGCGGGTGCAGGAGCGGAATCGCTGCCGCTCGAACTCCTCCATCGTGTAGGCCTGAACGGTGAGCACGTTGTTGAGCGCCTCGAGGAGCACGTGGTGGAAGCCGAGGGCCCGGGCGAGGATCCCCTTCGAGATGCCCCGGATGCGGCGGTTGAGCCACACCATCAGGAAGCCCACCACCGGGGCCATCGTCAGGCAGGCGAGCGTGAGCTGCCACGAGATGCAGAGGGCCCCCGCGAGGCAGGCCATGATCTTGAGCGGCTCGGTGACCGCCCCGCCGAACACGCTCGTGATGCCGCTCGTGAGCATGTCGGACGTGTGCGTCACCTGGGCCATGAAACCGGCCGAGCCGTTGCGCATGAACTGCGTTCGGTCGAGCGAGAGCGCCTTGTCGAACACCCTCAGCCGCAGGTCGCGGCTGATGTTCATCGCCACCCAGGTCACGATCAGCGTGCTCGTCAGCAGGAACGCGTGCTTCACGAACGTGCTCGCGACCACGAATCCCACCACCCACAGCACCGTCGTGAACGGATCGGTGGGCAGGAAGCGGTCGAGCCACGGGGCGAGAGCGTCGGAGGTCGAGACCACCGCCTCGTCTCCGCGAACCGCCAGCGAGAGCGTGTCGATGCGGGCGCGGGCACGGGTCGCATCGCCGGCGACGAGTTTGCCCGCGGCGAGTTGCTCCTGCAGTTCGGCCTGCTCCCGGCGACCCGACTCGACGCGCGCCTTGGCCTCGGTGAGGCGGCGGGCGTTCCACGACTGGAGCGAGTCGCCGTTGAGCGTCACCTCGATGATCGGGAACAGGGCGGCAATGTTCGCGCCCCACAGGCTCGCGACCCCCGCGGAGCAGAGGAAGGATGCCACGAGCAGCGGCCACTGCTTGGCGGCGTCGCGGAGGGCACGGAGGAAATACTGCATGAAAGCGTGTTCTCTGTCCGGCGGGCTCCCGGTCCCCCGAAAGGAATCGGAATCGCCGGACGGCGGCGTCAGTCGCGAACCATCCATGACCGCCCGGGAAAACTGCCTGCGTCGCGCGAAGATGCGCAAACACGCGCGGCGGGCGATCCCTTGCGGGCGGGGAGGGTAGTCCGGCGGGCGGAGCCGACTCAAGGCCGGAAATGCCCCGTCGGATCCATCGGGCCCGTGGCCTGGAACCAGCGGACACGGAGTGGAGAGCCCCCCGCTCGTCGCGTTCCCGCCCTGATTCAGCGGGGGTTTTTCCCGACCGACAGTTCGGCGGCAAGAAGCGTGTTGGCCAGGAGCATCGCCACGGTCAGCGGCCCCACGCCTCCCGGCACGGGGGAAATCCAGCCGGCCCGCTCCTTCGCGGCGTCGAAGTCGACGTCGCCCACGAGCCGGCTTGCGCCGTCTCTCTCGACGCGGTTGATCCCGACGTCGATCACGGCCGCGCCCGGCTTCACCATGTCGCCCGTCACGAGGCCGGGGCGGCCGACCGCGGCCACGAGGATGTCGGCCCGACGACAATGGTCGGCGAGGTCGTCCGAGCGGCTGTGGCAGAGCGTCACAGTGGCGTCGCCGCCCGGTCCCTTGGCGGAGAGCAGAAGCGCGAGCGGCCTCCCCACGATGTCGCTGCGGCCGACGATCACCGCGTGCCTGCCGGCTGTGGAGATGCCCGCATCGAGGATCATCCGTTGCACGCCCGCCGCGGTGCAGGGGATGAACCGGGGGCGGCCCTGCGACAGGAGCCCGGCGTTCTCCGGGTGGAAGCCGTCCACGTCGAGATGGGGCGGCACGGCGTCGAGCACCGCGACGGCGTCGACGTGCTCGGGGAGCGGCAGCTGCACGAGGAGGCCATCGACGGTGCCCCGGTCGCCGGCGGCGATGGCCCGCACGAGGGCCACGAGTTCCGCGGTGGCGGCGCTGGCCGGCATGCGGATCACCTCGGCGTCGATCCCGACGCGCCCGGCCGCCCGCTCCTTGCTCGCCACGTAGGAGCCGCTGGCAGGTAAATCACCCACGAGCACGACCACCAGCCGCGGCCGGCGCTTGAACATGTCGACGAACGTCGCCGCCTCGTCGCGAAGCGAGTTCTCGATGCTTTCCGCAAGCCCGCGACCGTCGAGGATTCGTGCCGTCATGGGTTCTCGAGAAACATCATCCGCAGTTGGTGCTGGATCTCCTCCAGTTGATGCCGCTCCTCGGTGGTCAGGTTCCCGGCGGTCTTGCGCTCGAGCATGGCGAGCGTGTCGATGAAGTGCTTCGCGGTGGCGGGGTTCCGGAGGGATTGCTTCGTGATCGGGTTGGGAATCCGGCCCAGGGCCATCAGGGCCTGGGTGAACAGCGTGTGCACGAGGAATTCGAACGTCGCCGGCGGAGCGGCGGGCTCGGTCGACTCGGGGGTGTCGCTCATGCTTCCTCGACCGCCCATGCGCTGCCGGCGTGCCGCTCCACCGCCGCGGCGACCAGTCCGGCGAAGAGCGGGTGGGCCGCCGTGGGCTTGCTCTTGAACTCGGGGTGGAACTGCACCGCCACGAACCACGGGTGGTCGGCCAGTTCCACGATCTCGACGAGGCCGCCGTCGGGGCTCCTTCCCGCGATCACGAGACCGGCCCGCTCGAGCGCGTCGCGATACTTCGGATTGAATTCGTAGCGGTGCCGGTGCCGCTCCGAGATGCGCGTCGTGCCGTACGCCGCGGCCGCCCTCGTGCCCTCGCCGAGCACGCAGGGCTGGGCTCCGAGCCGCATCGTGCCCCCCTTCTCCACCACGCCCTGCTGCTCGTCCATGAGGCAGATCACGGGGTGCGGCGTGTTCCTGGCGAACTCCGTCGAGTGGGCCCCGGCGAGCCCGGCGCAGTTCCTCGCCACGTCGATCACGGCGCACTGCATGCCCAGGCAGATTCCCAGGAACGGCAGCCGCCGCTCGCGGGCGAACCCGATCGCCTCCACCTTCCCCTCGATGCCGCGCTCGCCGAAACCGCCCGGCACGATCAGGCCGTCGAAGCCGGCGAGGAGCCGCTCGGCGCCCTCGCGCTCGATGTCTTCGCTCTTGATCGGCTGCACCCGCACCTGCGTGCGATGGGCGATGCCGCCATGGTCGAGGGCCTCGTAGATGCTCTTGTAGGCGTCGCGGTGCTCGGCGTACTTGCCGACGAGGGCGATCGACACCTCGTGCTCCGGGTTCCGCAGCCGGTGCAGGATTTCGTGCCAGTCTTCCAGGTCGGCGGGTCCGGCCTGCAGGCCGAACCGCTTGAGCACGATCTCGTCGATCTTGTTGGACTGCAGCGAGAGGGGCACTTCGTAGATCGAAAAGTCCTTGTCTCGCTCCTCGATCACGGCGTCGAGCGGCACGTTGCAAAAAAGCGCGATCTTCTCGCGGTCTGACACGTCGAGGGCCCGCTCCGTGCGGCACACGAGCACGTCGGGCTGGATGCCGATCTGCCTCAGGATGCCCACGGAGTGCTGCGTCGGCTTGGTCTTCAATTCACCGGCGGCCTTCAGGTACGGCACGAGCGTGAGGTGGATGAACATGCAGTTCTCGCGGCCCACCTCGAGCGGAATCTGCCGGATCGCCTCCAGAAACGGCAGGCTCTCGATGTCGCCGACGGTGCCGCCGATTTCGGTGATCACCACGTCGGTGTCGGCGTCGGCGAGGTTCTTGACGACCTCCTTGATCTCGTTGGTGATGTGCGGAATCACCTGCACCGTCTTGCCGAGAAACTCGCCCCGCCGCTCCTTGTTGATCACCGACAGGTAGATCTGGCCGGTCGTGTAGTTGCTCGCACGGGTGAGGGTGGTCGACGTGAACCGCTCATAGTGACCGAGGTCGAGATCCGTCTCGCTGCCGTCGTCGAGCACGTACACCTCGCCGTGCTGGTAGGGGCTCATCGTGCCCGGATCGACGTTGATGTAGGGGTCGAGTTTCTGCATCTTCACCCGCAGGCCGCGGGATTCGAGCAGCATGCCGATCGAGGCGCTGGTGAGCCCCTTGCCGAGGGAGCTGACGACGCCACCGGTCACGAAGATGTGTTTGGTCACGAGAGCGAGCTCCTTCCCGTCCGCCGGTGTCGCATCCTGCGGCCGCCTGGCGGCCGATCCGGAACTGGATTGAACCAGCACTTCCGGGGCCGGTCAAATCCCTGCCGTAGGACAGGCTTTAGCCTGTCATGCCTCAACGCGCCCGCGCCGGCTCGGGATTGCCCCCACCATTTCGCCGGACGCTCACTGCGCCCATCCCTGGGCTCCGTTCGCTCGGAGTGACAGGCGCTGCGCCATCCATGGCTCCGCTGGTCACTCACGCCGGCTCAATGGTAGGGGCAACCCCTCGCCTCCCCCTTCCCGATTGAGTTGAGGAGGCTCGGGGCTGCCCAGACCAAAGAGCCGGCGTATGACGACAAGCGGAGCCAGGGATGGCGCAGCGTAGTCGGCATCCGAGTGAACGAAGGCCTGGAGGGCCTGAGTGAACGTCCGGCGAGGGGGTCTGGGCAGTCACGAGCCGGCGCGCATGTGTTGAGTCATGACAGGCCGGACGCCTGTCCTACGCGGGAGCCCTAGGAAGCGCGCGTCGCTGAAACTACAGTGGATCAGATGAACCCGACTGCATCTGCCGCCGCTGCGCTCGCCACGTCGAACCTGCGGATCAAGAGCCTGGAGCCGCTCGTGCCGCCGGCGCGGCTGATGGCGCTGCTGCCGCTCGACGCGGCCGCCACCCGCACGATCGTCGAGGGGCGGCAGGCCGTGGAGCGGGTGCTCGCGGGCGAGGACGACCGGGTGCTCGCCGTCGTCGGTCCCTGCTCGATCCACGATCCCGACGCCGCCCGCGACTACGCCGCGAGGTTGAAGGATCTCGCGGGCCGCGTGGCCGACAGGATCCTCGTGGTCATGCGGGTCTACTTCGAGAAGCCACGCACCACGGTGGGCTGGAAGGGGCTGATCAACGATCCGCACCTCGATGACTCGTTCGACGTGGCGACGGGGCTGCGGCTCGCTCGCGGCCTGCTCATCGAGATCGGCCGGATGGGGCTGCCGACGGCCACGGAGTTCCTCGAGCCCATCACCCCGCAATACATCGCCGACACGATCGTGCTCGGGGCGATCGGTGCACGCACGACCGAGAGTCCGACGCACCGGCAGATGGCCAGCGGCCTCTCGATGCCGGTGGGATTCAAGAACTCCACCGACGGCTCGCTCCAGGCTGCGGTCGACGCGATGCAGTCGGCCCGCACGCCCCACTCGTTCCTCGGGATCGACAACGAGGGCGGCACGTGCGTCGTGTCGACGGCCGGCAATCCGTGGGGCGTGCTCATGCTCCGCGGCGGCCGCAGCGGCTCGAACTACTCGCCGGAGGTGATGGAGGAGGCACGCCGGAAGCTGGAGTCGGCCGGCCTGCCGGCTCGCGTGATCGTGGACTGCAGCCACGCCAACTCCGGCAAGGATCCCCGCCGGCAGGCGGTCGTGTGGCGCGACGTGCTCGAGCAACGCGTGGCGGGCGACCGGTCGATCGTGGGCCTGATGCTCGAGAGCAACATCCACCCCGGGAGCCAGCCGGTGCAGCGCGACCGCACGGCCTTGCACTACGGCATCTCGATCACCGACGCCTGCATCGGCTGGGACGAGACGGAAGAGCTTCTGGTCGAAGCCCACACGCGGCTGTGATCACGCGACGGCTCGGCTCCTGCCGACCTGCCAGGCGACGATCGCAAGGCCGGCGGCTGCGAGGGCGATGGCCGACGGTTCAGGCACCGTCTCCACCTGCACCTGCACGACGGCCCGCTCGGAGAGGCTGCTCCAGCCGGAGCCCGTGTTCACCATCAGGTTGTCGATGGTGCCGGGGCCGGTCTGATTCGAGCCGGTCGTGAAGGGAAGGCGCAGCGGTTGGCCCACCGCAGCACTGGCCGTTTGGAAGGCGACCGTGAGCCAATACGACGTGTTCGACTGCAGGGCGATGCTGGGGTCGTTCACGAGGTCGGCGTACGGAAACGCCACGACGCCCGGCGCCGACAGGCTGCCGGTGGTGGGGCCGAGTGCGAGAAGACTCGTACCCGGCGCGCCGGCTGCGTCGGTGAAGAGGTTCATCGTGTAGGTCGTGTCGAGATTGGGAAACGGATTTTCCTCATCGGTGGGATCGAAGCCACTCTGGGCAGCCAGCAGATCCCAACTGAATCGATAGAGAATCTGCCCGCTCGAGTCGCCGTCGCCGATCGTCGGGAGCGTGCCCGTCGTGAAGCGTTGGGCGAACGTCGAGCCGTAGATCGGCTGAAAGATGACATTGGCCGCGGTCTCGCCGGTCGCGCCGAGATTGCCGGCGAGAGTGGCGTAGGTCGTGTCGGCCCGGGCTGCGGCATGCGGAGCAGCGACGAGAAGCGCGATCAGGGCGGCGCGACGAAGCATGCAACGTGTTCCAAGGGGGGAGATCGATCCTGGTGCAAAGAGCCTAGTTCGGGTCTCGCAGGATTTCCAACTTTTGGTGAAAAAAAGGCCGCTCGGATAGAATTTCGGAACGTCCATCCAGCGAAAGGAATCGCCATGCGTGCGTTCTCAGTCGGTATCGTTCTGGCCCTCTTCGTGGCCCGCGCCTGCCCCGCCCAGCAGATGACCTACGGCGAGGCGGAGGTGCAAACGGTGGTGGGCGCGAAGAACGCCCTCGACCAGTTCTTCGGGCTCGAGATCGAGTCGCTGCCCCCGGCCATGCTCCAGAGGGCGGAGGGGATCGCGATCTTCCCCAACATGATCAAGGGGGGCTTCCTGCTGGGCGTCAACTACGGGAAGGGAGTGCTCGCGATACGCAGGCCCGACCGCACGTGGACCGCTCCGGTGCTCGTGACGATGGGGGGCGGGAGCCTCGGCTTCCAGGCCGGCGTGCAGGCGGCCGACATCGTGCTCGTCTTCGCCACCCCGCGGAGCCTCGAGGGCATCCTCAACGGCCAGAAGGTGACGCTCGGCGCCGATGCCTCGATCGCGGCAGGCCCGGTCGGCCGCCAGGCCAACGCCGGCACCGACGCCCGGCTCGGCGCCGAGATCTATTCCTATGCGCGCAGCCGCGGCCTGTTTCTCGGCGTGTCTCTCGGAGGCTCCGACCTCTCCGTGGATCACAACGCCGACTCGATGCTGTATGGCCGGTTCGGCGTCACTCCCACCGACGTCTTCCAGAACCGCGGCATCGGCATCCGTCCGGAGGTCCAGCAGCTCATCGACGATCTCAACGCCCGCTCCGCCCAGGCGGCGGCGGTCGCGGTGCCGGCGACCCGGGTCTCGTCGGTTCCGCAGCCCGTGGCGGTGCCCGCCATCCCCCGCGTGCATGGACACCAGCCCTTCCGACCGCCGTCCCGTCGTCCGCATCAAGTTCGTCGGGTTCTGGGACAGTTTCAACGTCCGCGACAACAGTTTCACGCGGCTGCTCGCCCCGCGGTACCGCGTGGAGATCTGTGACGACCCCGACTACGTCGTCTACGCCTACGTCGGCCGGCGGCGCAGGGAGTTTCGCCGCTACGACTGCGTGCGGATCTTCTACACCGGGGAAAATCTGGCCCCCGACTGGCACGCGTGCGACTGGGCGTTCACGTTCGAGCACACCGCCCACCCGCGGCACTTTCGCCTGCCTCTCTGGGCGCTGTCCGTCGATCCGGAGTCGCTCGTGAAGCCGGCCGACTACGATCCCGCCGCCATGCTCGTCCGGAAGACGAAATTCTGCGCCTTCGTCGTGTCGAATCCCCTCTGCCGACTGCGCAACGACTTCTTCCACCGGCTCTCCCGCTACAAGCAGGTCGATTCGGGCGGCAAGGTGCTCAACACGCTCGGCCATCGCGTCGCCGACAAGACGGCCTTCCTCGCCGACTACAAGTTCACGATCGCCTTCGAGAACGAGTCGCACCCCGGCTACACGACGGAGAAGGTCGCCGAACCGATGGCGGTGGGGTCGATCCCGATCTACTGGGGCGATCCGCTCGTGGGCCGTGACTTCGACACGGGAAGCTTTCTCTCGCTCCATGACCAGGGTCCGCTCACGCGCCGCTCGCTCGACGACCTCGTCGAGCGGGTCGTGGCGGTCGATCGGGACCCCGGCCTGCATGCGTCGCTGCTGGCCCGGCCATGGCTCCGCGGCAATCGCGTGCCGGCCTGTGCGTCGGCCGACGCCATCCGCGGACAGTTCACGCGGATCTTCGAGACGCCGATCGAGCCGGTGGCCCGCCGTCGCTCGGCCGCCCGCGCCGTCGGGCTCCACAGGGTGCCCGCCGAGGTGGCGAGCATCCGGCGGCGGCTCGTACGAACGTGGCGCAAACTCAGCCGCACTGCCTGACGCCGGTCATCTGCAGAGCCGCATGGTGTCGGGGAAGCCGCAGCTCTCGGGGCCGAGCGTGGTGTCGGCCGCCCGCAGGTCGCTCTCGGCCCGCCAGAACTCCTGGCGGGCGCCGATTTCGTAGATCTCGGCGTCGAACTTCGCCTGCTCGCGGAGCGTCACGCGAAGCACGTCGCTGCGGCCGAGCCGCAGTTGCTCCCGCTCGGCGCGGGCCACGACCCGCGAGAGGTCGAGCCGCTGGGCCGCCTGCCTGTGGAACTCGAAGGCCCGCTCGAGCGCCGAGTAGGTGTCCTGGATCTCGGCCCGGATCTGGTCCTCGGCGTATTGCATTTGGCGGTCGATCTGCACGATCTGGGAGTGTGCCGCCGCCACGCGGCCGCGGGCGTCGCGTCGCTGCGCCGGCATCTGGAAGATGAGCGAAGCCTGGAGCACCTGGCGGTCGAGTCCGAAGGGGCCGGAGAGGCCGCTCGTGCCGAACCCGGCGTCCTGGTTGCCGGCGATCTGGGCGTCGAGGCCAGGAAGCGCCTGGTTCTCGGCGAATCGGCGTTCGACGAGGAGTTTCTCGCGCTGCAGGGCCAGCCTTTGAAACTCAGGCCGGGCACCCAGGGCACGGGTGAGCGACTGCTGGAAGAGCACGGCCGTCGGCGCGACGGGCTCGGGCAGCGCCTGCATCCGCCTGCGGCCGGCGAGCAGCGGCCTACCGGCCGGGTCGCGGTAATACATCGAGAGGTCGATCGTGGCCTGCTGCACGGCCCGGTCGGCCTGCACGACCACGGCCTGCCGCAGGGCGATGTTCTGCTGATTGTCGAGCCGCTCGATGTTGGCGACGGCGCCCCGCTCGACGCGGAGCCCGATCTCGACGTCGCGTTCGACGGCGAGATCCACGAGGTAGTCGGCGGCCAGACGGCGCTCGCCGCTCCCCGACCAGTTCCAGTAGCTGCGGGCGGCGGCCCGCATGTAGTCGAGGCGGCTGCGGAGGATCACGGGCTCGGCGAGCGATACGTCGAGCTCGGCCTGGGCCCGCGTGGCCCGCGCCCGATCGATGTCGCGGTTCTTGGCGAGCGGCATCGAGAGCCCGCCGCGAAACTCACCCGCGTCGGCGGTGAGCTGCTGGAGGTTGTAGGTGGGGAAGCTGCCGAAGCCGGTGCGGTAGCCGCCGAACACGCTCACGCCGCCGTACGGCAGGAGCTGCTGCATGCCGAAGTCGGAGCGGTAGTTTTGGTACGTGCCCGGTGAGAGGGCGTTGCCCGCACCGGTGACGTTCGTGTCGAAGGCGCCCATGGCGCTGGTGAGCTTGCCGGCGGCGATGGCGCGTTCGCGCTCGACCGCCTGCAGCAGCGGATAATGCAGCATGACGCTCTGCAGAACCTCGCAGAGCGTGAGCGGCGCGTCGCGGTCGTCGATGTCGGCTCCGGGGATCGGCGCCTCCGTCGGCACGACGAGCTTCACCCCGCCGGGCACCTTGGGAAGTTCCTCGAAAGGCCGCGGCGCCTCGTCCTCGGGGATGTCCGGCAGCCGCTCGACGAGGTCGTCGGCCGTGAGCCCCTCGTCCCTGCCGGTCCTCGCTTCGGGGGCGGGGAGCGGTTCAGCCGGCGCGAGCTGCCGGAACGACTGCCGGACGATGCTCGCCGGGGGCTCGTGGGGAGCCGCATCCGTCTCCAGCGCACTCAGGCTCGGGGCGGGGCGAAAGAGGGCAGGTTCCCCCGCGCTGGTTCGCATCCCGGGCAGGATGGTCAGGAACGCAGCCGCGAGGCTCGTTACGAGGCCGAGCCAGCGCCCGGCACGGCGGACCTCGGCCACACCTTCGCCGGGCTGCGGCGGAGCGGGGCTGGATGCCGGGGCTCCGCGTCTTACCGGACCTTGATCTTGGGCGGCTTGGGGGCGTCCTTGTCCTTCGTGATCGGCGACAGCACCGGCGGGAAGCCGTTGAGTCGGCGCCAGATCTCGTAGCCCAGCGGCACGCGGTTCAAAAACACCCAGCCGATCGCCTGGTTGCCCTGCCGGAGGAACTCCGGATCGGGCCACTTCTCGCCCGGCCGCATTTCGTCCGGCTCGATGAGCAGGCGGAATTTCCCGCTCGTGCCGCTGGCTGCGGCGTCGATCTGCCGCACCCTGCCGCCGAACGTGCCGATCGCGAGCTCGGGAAAGGCTGAAAACTGGATCGCCGGCCAGCCCTCGAACTGCAGTCGGACGTGCGGCATCTCGCCGGTGCGTTCGGCGTAGCCGCGCACGAGGGGCGCATCGAGCCCATCGAGGAAGAGCTCGACCACCCGGTCGTTCGTGTCGGGCACGATCGTGCAAAGCTCGTCGCCTTCCTTTACGTACTGTCCACCCTGTCCGACGTTCGCCTCGACGCGAAACACGGTCCCATCGCAGGGCGCCAGGATGATCCGGGCCTTGAACCGTTCGATGCGGTTGTCGATCTCCTGCAGTTCGCGTTCGATGGAAAACAGGTTCTGCTCGCTCTTGCGCAGGTTGGAGCGAGCCACCGCGATCGCCGAGAGTCCGGCCGCGTCGGCCTGCACGAGGAGCGCCTCCTGCGTGAGCAGGGCCGCCTCGGCCCGCTGGATTTCGGCGGAGGCCTTCTCGGTGTCGGTGGTGGCGCGATCGGCCCGCATCCGGGCCTCGTCACGATTGAGCTTGCTCTCGAGGCCGCCGAATGTGGGGTTCGTGAACAGGTCCTCGAACATCTCGTAGCGATTCTTCTCGAAGGTCTGCGCGAACTGCGCGTTGGCGCCGGCCTGTTTCGCCACCTCGATCGACTTGCGTGCCGCATCGCGATTCGCCTCCGCCGCCCTCACCGCCGCGTCGCGGGCAGATTCCTGTGCCCTGGCCGCGGCGGCCTGCTCCTCCACCTCCTGCCTGGCCGCGGCCAGACGCCCGACGAGAAACTCCCGTTGGGCCGCCAGCCTTGCGGCAAGTTCAGGGTCATTGTCTTCGATATCGACAACGGGATCGTTCATCTTCACGCGGCTTCCCTCGACCACGTGCCACTTTCGCACCTGACCGGAAACCCGCGCCGTGAGCACCTGCATCCGCTCGACTGGGGAATATGCGACGACCTGCCCCCGGCCCTGCACGGTCTGCTGCCAAGGCACGAAGGCGAGGAGGAATGGGGTGGCCAGGAAAAGCAGGATCACGAGGCGGGCCAGCCAGCGCACCATCCGTGGCGTGGCCGATCCCCGCAGCACGTCGTCGAACGAGGCTGTCTGACTCATGGCCATTCCACCGTCTTGTCACAGCGGTTGCGGATGTCGTCGCGAGCGGTCACGACGACGAGCGTCCACGGGGCCGAGCGTTCGAAGAGCGCCTCGAGGAGCTGTGGGCATTCGTGGATGTCGAGCCCGTCGAGCAGCCCGTCGATGAGCAAGAGCCGCGGCCGGCCGGCGATCGCCCGGGCGATCGAGAGCCGCAGGAGCTCATTCGTGGAAAGCGGCAGGCCATCGGAGGCCAGCGCCGTGGCGGCACCCTGAGGCAGGCGGGCCACGGTGTCGTCGAGTCCCACCATGTCGAGCGACTTCTGCACGTCGAGGGCCGAGAGTTCGCTCCGGCCCACGCGGATGTTTTCCGCCACGGTGCCGGCGAAGGTCTCGGCCTGGCCCACGAGCGCGATCCGCAGCCGCGTGGAGGCGCGGTCGAGCGAGCGGGCGTCGATGCCGTCGAATTCGAGCAGGCCTTCGTGTGGAAGGCGGAGCAGCGCGAGCGTCTCGAGAAGGAACGTCTTGCCCGATCCCGAGGGGCCGATCACGGCCACGCGTTCGCCGGGGCGGGCAACCAGCCGGCGCGGGGGGCCGCCGCTCTGGCCGATCTCGGCGACCACCTGCATCGGCGTATCGCGTGGCGGCAGGTGCTCGCCCCCCTCGGGCTCGAGGGTGAGCGTGGAGATCACGCCCAGCTTGTCGAGCGAGGCCTGGAGGTCGTAGAAGATCTCGACGTACTTGCCGAGCTTCGAGAGTGCCGTGAGCACGAGCGTCACGATCAGCTCGCCGGCCACGAGCTGGCCGAGGTTGAGCTGGCGGTTGATCACGAGCCAGCCGCCGAGGCCGAGGAGCACGGTGCTGGCGATCGCCTCGAGCAGCAGGGCGAAGAGCGTCTGCCGCCAGACGACGCGGAAGTGGGCGCGGCGGGCGTCCACGTAGGCGGCCGTGAGCGCGCCGGCCCGCTCCAGCGCGAGGCTGCCCCCCTTGCCGAAGCGGAAGGTGTGCGGGCACTTCGCGATCTCCTCCAGCCACGCGGCCACGTCGAACTTCGCATAGCTTTCTCGGATGCTCGTCCGCACGCCCCCGATCCCGAGCCCGAGCACGAGGAATGCCACCATCCCCACCATCACGAAAGCGAAGGTCAGCAGGTAGGGGTGGTAGAAGGCGAGCACGACGAGGCCGACGATCGTCGTCATCGCGATCGCCACGCCGTCCACGAGCAGCGACGTGATCGACTTCTGCACCGTCGCCACCTCGAAGAACCGGTTGACGACGTCGGTGGGATTGAGACCGTCGAACGATTCGATCTCCGCCCGGGCGAATCGGGTCGCGAAGGCGTTGGCCGCGCGGGCGAAGATCCTGCGCTGCATGTACTCGGCCACAGCCGTCTGCATCGCCCGCAGGACGGCCGAGAAGACGAGGAACGCGAGCATGACGAGAGACAGCACTACCACCGGCCAGAGCAGCACGCCGAACGCCACGGTGTTGACGAGCGCCTCGATGGCCGCCGGCGTGACGATCGAGAGCAAGCCGACGCCGAGTGCGAAGGCGAGGATCGTGAGCACGTCGCGCCGCTCGAGGCGCAAGAGTTCCACGAGCCGCGCCCACGGCCGGATCACCGTGCCGCCATGATTCCCTGCAGTGTCTGCCATACGGTCCAGAGACCGGTCATGATGAAGCCTGTCGACGGCGGCCACAACGGCAAATCATCCGCCCACGACCGGGGCGGAGAGTCCGCGGGCCTCACGCCAGGGACTCCAGCCACCTGGCGAACAGCAGATACGTCTTCTCGCGGTCGAAGGCTGCGGCCGCCAGCCGGCGGCTGCCCTGGCGGCAACCCTGGAGCAGATGGCGGTCGGACGCGAACGAAGCGATCGCCCTCGCGAGCGATGCCGGGTCGCCGGCGGCGTAGGTCAGGCCCGCGGCATGTGTGGCCACGAGTCGCTCGAGTTCCCCCGGCAGCGAGTTCACGATGGCGAGGCCGGCGGCCGCATAGTCGCAGGCCTTGTACGGGACGGCCACGCGCGACTCCGGCTTCACGAGCACGAGGCCCACGTCGCACGCCGCGAGCAGCCTCACGTAGTCGCCCCGGGCCAACAGGCCGTGCACGACGAGCCGGCACGAACCGCCGAGCGAGGTGGCCGCGTTGCGGAGGCGATCGAGGAGCGAACCGCCACCGGCCACGTGAATCTCCGCGGCCGTTCCGGAGGATGCGAGAAGCCGGGCCGCGGTGACGAGGGTATCGAGGTCCTGCCCGGCCTCCAGCGAACCGCCATAGACGCACTTCAGCGGTTGTGCCGGCTCCGGCGCGAGCGACGCGTCGATCTGGGCGGGCGAGAGCCGCGGCGGCTCGGGATACTCGGCCACGTAGGCCCCGAGGTGGCAGACATGCGTGGGGACGGGCGCAGAATCCGCGGCGGTCTCGTGACGCCGCGGGACGATGTCGAGGTAGCTCTCGGACGCGGTGGAGACGGCCTCGGCGGCGGTCAGCACCGCGTCGCGTCGGGTGGCCATCCCACCGAGTACGAGCGGCGCGACGAGTCGTTGAAACCACGCGGGGCCCGGGATCAGCCGCGCGAACGTTTCCGGCCAGGCGTCCATGATGTCACACACGAATACCGCGTCGAGCCGCTTCGCGAGCCGTGCCGCCGCCTCCGGCCCCTCGAGAGGCGGCAGGCTGGCGAGGATCACGTCGGGCCGCTCGAGTTGGCCCGAGGCCACGCCCTCCGCGGCCAGCCGCTCGAAGGAGCGTCCGAAGTCCCGGTGGCTGCCGATCCGGGCCAAGGACACGTTTTTCCGATAGGGCCGCACGGCCACGAGCCTGACGGCGAAATTCTCTTCGTCGCGGATGCCCAGCGGTACGTTCCGGGCGGCCTTTCGCCGGTGGCTCCACGTCGCGCTCCACCAGGTCACGTCGTGGCCACGGGCGGCGAGCACCCGGGCGAGCGACCAGTATCGCAGCGGCGGCAGACCCTCGCCGGGAACGTCGTCGAACGGATTGACGATCCAGATCGTGAGGGGCGGGGGCAGCTGCTCGGCTCGGCTCATGGCGGCGAAGCCTAACAAAACACACACACCGGCGAGAGTGGTCCGCGTTCAGCCCCGGCTAGAGGGCGAAGAGGCGCGACGCGGTGCGGAAGAAGATCCGCCCTGCCGCAACCGCGGGCGTGGCCCGGCAGGTTTGGCCGAGCGGCATGCGAGCGAGAACCTCGAAACTGTCCCCGTCGGCGACCACGACCACCTCGCCGTCGGCGGAGACGTTGATCACCGCGTCGCCCGCCACGATCGGCGACGCCGAAAACGTGCCGCCCACGCGACCCTTCCACATCGTCTCGCCGCTGCCGGCCTCGACGCACGTCACCACCCCGCGGTCACCCCAGAGGTGGAGCCGCGGACCCGATGCAACCGGCGTCGGCACGTATGGCGCCGCGCTGCGGTCGAGCGTGAAGGCCGGTTGTGGGGCCGGCGGCTGGCCGCTTCCGGGCTGCGGACGGAGCGGCAGCGGCAGCGCCACGAGCAGGTTGTCGCCGCCCCCTTCGCCGCATGTGCAGACGACGTTGCCACCCACGACGATCGGCGAAGATACGGTGCGCTTGGGAAAGCACCGCGATTCCCACCGCACGCTGCCGCTGTCCGGATCGAGGCCGGTGAGGCCGTGTGCGTTACTGGCGAGGATGACCTGCGGCGGCGTGCCGTCGGCACGCTCGATCACGAGCGGCGTCGAGTAGGAGGTGCGGCCGCTTTCCCTCGCGACCCGCCAGCGTTCCCGGCCGGTCTTTGTGTCGAGAGCCACGATCGCGCTGGGCCCGTCCTGATCGATCGGCACGATCACAGTGTTCCGCCAGATGGCGGGCGACGCGCCGAAGCCGTGCTCGCACGCGTACGGCCCGAGATCGACGTGCCAGAGCGGGGCACCGGCGTGCGAGAGCGCCTCGACCCGCAGGTTGTCCTTCGTGGCCCACAGCCAAAACACGCCGTCCTCGCTCGCTGCCACGGTGCCCGAGGCGGAGCTGTTCTGCGCGTGGTGCGGCTCGATCGGCCCGGCGAACTCCCGCTGCCAGCGGAGGCTGCCGTCGGCGGCATCGTGGCACGTGAGAAACCGCTTCCCGGAGGGCTCGTCGGCGGAGGCGGCGTAGAGGTGCCCTCGAAACACGACCGGCGAGGAATGTCCCTCGCCCGGGAGATCGGCCGTCCATGTCCAGGCGGCGGCGCTCCAGTCCTCGGGCAGCGCGACGTCGCCTCCCTGCCCGCCGCCCTCGTGACCGCGCCACCGCGGCCAGTCCGCCGGAGATTCCGCCGTTGCGCGCCCCTCACTCCATGCGGCAGCGAGGCAGGCAAGGATCGCGGAGCACACCCCGATGAAGATGGCATTCACGCCGGCCCCCTCCGTCACGGGGCGGGCGGGCTCGGAATCGTGCCCGCCATGTGCCGTGCGTCGCGTGTCGTGCCGATCCATAGATGGTCGAGTTTTGGGCAATCCCCCGGGAAAGTCAATTGTCCGACGCGGCGGACAGGCGAATTCCTGACACTTCCGCCAGTTTGTTTTTCTCATGCCGGGCTCACTCGACGCCGTGGGATAATCTCGCGCTGCAACAGGGGCCGAGCCATGTGCGGGATCGCCGGAGTCATTGGTGCCGACAAGCGGCTGGTGGAGCCGGCCGTTCGCGCCATGATGCGGTCGATGGTGCATCGCGGCCCCGATGACGAGGGCTACGAGGAGTTTCCGATCGTCGCCGGGGGGCATGGCGCCGGGCCGACGGCCGGCACGGTGGGGCTCGGTTTTCGGCGGCTTGCGATCCTCGACCTCTCGCCGGCCGGCCACCAGCCCATGGTGCATCCCGAATCCGGCGACTGCCTCGTGTTCAACGGCGAGATCTACAACTTCCGCTGGCTGCGGGCCAAGCTCGAGTCGATCGGTGTGGAGGTGAGAAGTTCCGGCGACACCGAGGTTTTGCTCCACGCGCTCGTCGCCTGGGGAGAGAAGGCGATCGACGAACTCGACGGAATGTTCGCGTTCGCGTTCTACCATGCGAGGAGCCGCCGCGTGCTGCTCGCACGTGATCCGTTCGGCATCAAGCCGCTCTATGTGGCCCGGGCCCACAATGCCTTCGTGTTCGCGAGCGAGGTCCGCGCGATCATCGCCTCGGGGCTGGTGCCCGACGACCTCGATCCCGCCGGGATCGCCTCGTTCCTCGCCTACGGCGCTCCCCAGGATCCGCTCACGGTGCACCGCGCGATCCAGTCGCTGCCGGCCGGGGCGTGTGCATGGATCGGCAGCGATGCCGTCGGGTGTCAGCCGGTGTCGCGGCGGTTCTGGCGGTTTCCGGACGCCGGCGGCCCGATCGAGGAGGCGAGGGCGGTGCGGACCATCCAGAGGCAGCTCAACGCCTCGGTGCGCGATCAGTGCACCGCCGACGTGCCGCTCGGGGTGTTCCTCTCCGGCGGCATCGACTCGGCCGCGATCGCTGCCCTCGCGCGGGCCCACCGATCGCCCGTGCACACGTTTTCCGTCGGGTTCGAGGCCGCCGGCGGCTGCGACGAGCTCGCCGACGCCGCCGCCACGGCCCGGGCACTCGGCACCCGGCACCAGCAGACGGTTCTCGACGACGACTGGATCCTGCTGCAGTGGCACGAATGGCTGCGCTCGGCCGACAGGCCGAGCATCGACGGGCTCAACACCTACGTCGTGAGCGGCGTCGTGAAGCAGGGCGGCATCACCGCGGCGCTCTCGGGCCTGGGGGCCGACGAGCTCTTCGGCGGGTATCCGAGCTTCGCGGGCGTTGCCAGGGCTGCCCGGTGGCTGAGGCCGCTGGCGCTGGTTCCGGCCCGGCTGCGCCGCGCGGTCGCGAGCGTGATGTTCGCGAAGCTTCCGGAGGGAAAGCGGGCGAAGGCGATCGACCTCGTCTCGGGGGGCGGACGGCCCCTCGAGATCGCGAGCCAGTTTCGCCGGCTCACGAGCGACGCCGGCATGCGGCAGCTGGGGCTCGACGCGACGAATCTCGGACTCACGCGCCAGTTTCTGCCTCCGGCCGCCCTCGAGCAGTGCGGTGCCTCCGACCGCGACGTGTTTCACGCCGTATCGCAGGCCGAGTGCCTGCTCTACATGGGTAACACGCTGCTGCGCGACTCCGACACCAACGGCATGGCCCACTCGCTCGAAATCCGCGTGCCCTTCCTCGGTCGCTGGCTCGCGGAGGGGGTTGCGGCCCTGCCGAGCGTCGTGAAGCAGCCGAGGGGATCGTCGCCAAAGCACCTCCTTCGCCGGGCGATGGGTTCGGTGCTCCCGTACGACACGTTCGCGCGTCCCAAGCGGGGCTTCTCCCTGCCGCTTGGAGAGTGGATGTTCGGGCCGCTTCGCGACCAGTGCGAGGCGGCCGTCGGCACGCTCGCCGACTGCCCGATCTTTCCCGCGGGGTCGATCGGCCGCCTCTGGGCGGGCTACGCGGCCAGGCGGCACGGCGTGCACTGGTCGCGGCCGCTCTCCCTCGTCGCATTGGGCAGTTATCTCGCCACGGTGAAAAGCCGCCGACCGGCCCCGCTTACGGCCTTGTAAGTGCCGGGCTCCGGGGCGGGAGGGTATCGTTAGGTAGGTTCACGGGGGTTGCGATGCCGCGGCCCTTTCGCCGATGCAACTCCATTCGACAGCGACGCTCGCCGCAATCACCGCAGGCACGTTGATCCTCGGGCTCGTCTGCGCCGCGGAATCACTGAAATCGCCTGCCGGGCACACCGCTCCGCGGGTCGCCGTGCCGCGCGTTGGCGGACAGTCGACGCAGGCGGTGGTGCAGGCCGCGACGCATGCCCGGATCGACAACGTCTCGTCCCTCAATCTCAGGCTTCCGCGTGCGCCGCGGCATCGGTGCGAGCGACAGTCGTCCGGGGCGGACGAGGTCGAGGCCATCACGTCGGTCGTGGTTCTCGGTCACGTCGTCCCCGAACTCCGGCGGTCGCACGTGCCGGAGGCATCTCACCCTGGCCCGCTGGCCGGGCATCCCCTGTCGATCCTGCGTCCGCCGTCCCGCCTCGACGGCTGATCGGCGAGCGGCATGGTGTCGCGCGCCGGGATCGTGGCGGGCGCGGTCGCGCCCCGGCAGAGAGGGATTCCTCGCGTGTGCGGCATCTGCGGTGTCATCAGTGCGGACCCCCGGCCCGTCGAACCGGCCGTGAGGGCGATGATGCGCGCGATGCGGCACCGCGGCCCGGATGACGAGGGTTTCGAACTCCTGTCGCTCGGACAGGGCGACGCGGCGGGCCCCGTGGCGGGCTTCGGATTTCGGCGGCTGGCGATCCTCGATCTCTCGCCCGCCGGCCATCAGCCGATGTTCAACGAGCGAACGGGCGACTGCCTCGTCTTCAACGGCGAGATCTACAATTTCCGCCAGCTGCGCGCGGAACTGCAGTTGGCCGGCGTGGTGTTCCGCAGCACGAGCGATACCGAGGTCCTGCTCCAGGCACTCTCCACCTGGGGCGAGGCGGCAGTCGAGCGGCTGCAGGGCATGTTTGCCTTCGCCTTCTACCATGCGGAATCGCGCCGGATCCTCCTCGCCCGCGACCCGCTCGGCATCAAGCCGCTCTACGTGGCCGCCCTTCCGGACAGGTTCCTGTTCGCGAGCGAAATCCAGCCGCTTCTCTCGGCCGGCCTCGTTCCCCTGGATCTCGACCTCGCGGGCATCTCCGGCATGCTCGCCTACGGTGCCGTGCAGTCGCCGCGCACGGTCTATCGGCACATCCATGCTTTTCCTCCGGGAAACGTCCAGTGGATAGATGCCGGTGTCGCCGGCGGGAGGGTTGCCGCCAGCCCCCGGCGGTATTGGGATTTCCCGCGGCGACCCGTCACCGACGACCCGCGGCTGGCTGCGAAGAGGGTGCACGACCTGCTCCACCAAGCGGTGCTGCGGCACCTCGTGGCAGACGTGCCCGTGGGGGTTTTCCTGTCGGCAGGGATCGACAGCACGGTGATAGCGTCGTTCGCCCGCGAATACACGCCCAGGGTCACGGCGTTTACGGTCGGCTTCGGTGCGGTGCACGGCGAAGACGAGGTGCACTTGGCCGCCGAGACCGCACGGGCGCTCGGCATCGAGCACGTGGCGGTCGAGCTCGACGCGCACAACATGCCCGAAAAGTGGCACGACTGGCTGCAGGGCATGGACAGCCCCAGCATCGACGGCTTCAACACCTACGTCGTCAGTCGCCGGCTGGCGGGCGAGGGCGTGGTGGTGGGCCTGTCGGGCCTCGGGGCGGACGAACTTTTCGGAGGCTATGGCACCTTCACCCGGGCCCCCAGGCTGTCGAACCTGCTCCGCGCCGTCGGCTTCATTCCACGATCGCTGCGGCAGGCTGCCGTCTCTTCCCTCGCCGCGGCGTTCGGCCCCCCTGGCTTCACGGAGAAGCTGGCAGACCTCGTGGCCGGCGACACGAGCGTGGCGGGAGTCGCCCGCTCGCTCCGCCGGGCCCTCTCCGATCAGCGCATCCGGGCAATGGGCCTCTCGCCCGACCTGTTCGGCCTGGCTCCAGACTACCTCGGCAAGGGTGCCGACCGGATCGAGCCCGCCTTTGACGGCGATGCGTTCAACACCGTCGCGCGGCTCGAGGCCACCCACTACATGGGCGACACCCTGCTGAGGGATACCGACGCCAACAGCATGCGGCACTCGCTCGAGGTGCGCGTGCCGTTCCTCGACCTGCCGCTCGTGGACTACGTGTCGGCCCTGCCGGGCCGCGTGAAGCGTCAGGCAGGCGGAAAATCCAAGCCGTTGCTCCGGGCCGCGGGCGACCACGTGCTGAGCCAGCGGGTGTCGAGCCGGCCGAAGACGGGCTTCACGCTTCCCATCGGCGACTGGATGCGGAGCGAGATGAGGGATCCATGCACCACCGCGATCGGGCAGCTCGCCGCGCAGCCGTTCATCGACGGTGACGAGGTGACCCGCACGTGGCGGCTGTTCCTCGAAGACCCGAAGTCGATGCACTGGTCACGGCCGTTGGCTCTGGTGGTGTTGGGGTTGGGGACCTACCTCGCGAAGCCCACGGCTTGAAAGGGCCGGCCCGGCCGACGGGCCGGGTGGCCCGCGGCGCATTGCGCTGGAGCAGGGTTTGCCGTGGATCGAGGCGTCACCGGTTTCCTCCCTCTTCGGGAATCCCCCGGCACGTTGCATTGAGGCTTCTTGCTCGGGCCCCCCATGCCACGGATTCCCGCAGAGACCGCTGCTTCGGTTCCGGATCCGTCTGGCGTGCCGCGAGCCTGAGGTGTGCCTGGCTCAGGGCGACGGCGAGGGACGCGTTCCGAGGATCCACCGCGGCGACGGACTCCGCGGCGGCAATCGCATCCGCGAGCCGTTCGACCACCTCCGGCCGGGGAGGCGATCGGGTCTCGAGCCGGTCGGCGATCATCGCCTCCCCGAGGTTTTTCCGACTGATTTCGGAAACGAGGTCGCGACTCACGACGGCGTACGCGCCGACGACGATTGCCAACAGGAGCCATCTTCCGGTCACGGCCATCCAGCGTCGATATGGTGAGAGCGAACCGGGGGGCGAGGCCGAAGGAACGCTCGAAATGCACAGCGCGAGCACCACGGCGCAGAGGAATGCATTCGCCGGGAGATACATGTTCCAGTCAAACGCCGAATGGACGACGATGCCGGCAAGTGCGGCCCATGGGCCGGCGTTGAGGAGCCTGTAGCCCCCCGTCGCCCCCGCGAGGAATCGTCTGAAACGCATGCCGACGACGATCACCACGACGCCGAGGATGAGCGCGCCCACGAGGCCGGTTTCCGCCAGGATCTGCGCGTAGTCGTTGTGCGCGAAGTACAGCCGGGTGTGGCCGGAATGAAAGCGGGGGAAAATCTGCTCGAACGACGTCAGCCCGGTGCCCAGCCAAGGCGACGCCCGAAACATGCGGACTGCGATCTGGGCCGCAAGGGCCCTCCCGTCGCTGAGGAGAAAATCGATCCGCTTCTGCCAATCGGCCGTGAGCATGGGCAGCAACCAGTGCCACGCCCCCAGCATCACCGCGAGGCCCGCCACGATGACGCCCGCGTAGACGGCGGCGACCCACCCCATTGCGAGTCTGGCCCATGGAGCAGTGAAGGCGATGGATAGAAAAATCATCGCCGAGAAAACGAGTGCCGCCGTGCCCGCCCGGGATTGCGCCATGCCACCCACGACGAAGAGCCCGATGCCGAGCATGACGCCCGCCATCGCAGATCGCCGTGTCAAGGAAAGGTGTTTTTGAGAGGCCCAGAGCCAGAGAGCGACGGCGATCGGCAGCGTCAGAACGGTGCCACCTGCGAAATGATTGCTGTAGCGGTAGCATCCGAACCCATCGCCGATGCCACGATTCTCGACGACGAAGCGTCGGTTTTCGACCGTTTGCTCCTCCGGCCAGCCAAGGCCGTTGGTCTGCTCGGTGAGTAGCAGCGGGTTCTCGGTTTTTGTGAGAGGCCCCGAAAGATCGTAGATGCCCAGAAGCACCCGGGACTGCCGTGCGCTCCCGAAGCACAGCCCGAGTCCGACGATGAGGCTCGCCGACGTCGCGAGTGCCGCGAACAGCACGAACCTATGCGACCGGTAGCGCCCCAGATCGATCACGCTCGCGAGGACGGCCGCCAGCAGCAGCACGCGGCATGCGGACGTGAATGAGCAGGCCGGGTTGATCGAAATGCATCCCCATGCCGAAGGGCTCGTCTCGTTGGCGATCTTCCAGGCGCCCGCCGACACCGGGGCGAGGTTCACGAGCAGTCGATCGGGGAGCGGCGCGTTCTGGACGAGCAGGGCCGCAAACGTAAACACCGGAGCCCAGAACAGCCGCGGGCGTGACGGCTTGCAGCACAGCCAGAGCAAGACCGCGGCGATGCACGAAGTCTCCAGCCCGAACCGTGCGGCGGCACTCGAGCAGCCGAGGGCCAGGGGGCCCGCGACGACAGCCACGGCGACGATGGCGACGGCCGCTCGTTCCGCGAGCGGCCTCGGCGGGACGGGTGTGGAGTTCATGTTTCCCTGTGCGAACGCGTGAACCCGGGCGAAGGAGAGGCGTCGGACGGTTGCCGCCCGTCCGATACCGATCCGACACCCCCCCCTGCGAAGATCGCTTTCGGATCGGCGCCATTCGTCGGGTAAGATCCAGGGTTTGGCGGCCGACCTCTACGGTGCAGGCGTTGAAACCCATGTCGAACATTCCGTGGCGTCGGCGTCTGACCGATGAACTGGGTGAAACGGTTTCGTGCGGACGATTTCTTCGGCACGCACCGCTGGCGGTTTTTCAGTCCTGCCTGCGTGTCGCGTGCGGTACTCGGCCGGTCTCGCCCTGGATTCCTTTCGACGCGGCCGAGCGTCTGCGGCGTTTCCTGGAGCGCCGACCGGAGGCTACTGTCCTGGAGTACGGCTCGGGCATGTCGACCGTGTGGCTCGCGCGGCGCGCGGCTCACGTGGTCGCTGTCGAGTCTGATGCGGTCTGGATGCAAAAAGTAAGGCAGCTTCTGGCTGCGAACGGCTGCGGGGAAAGGGTACGACTGGTTCATGCCGACACCCGGGAACGCTACGTCCAAGCAGGTGGTTGCGTTCCACAAGACATCGACCTCCTCATTATAGATGGCGACCACCGACTTGATTGTGCGCTGTGGTCGATGCGTCAGTGCAAGCCGGACGGAGTGATCTACGTGGACGATTCGGACAAGCGAGCCGCCGTGCCGGAGATGCAGAAGTTGGTCGACGCGGTGCAGGAGTATGCGCTCTCGGTCGGCGGGAGGTGCGAGTTCATCACCGATTTTTCTCCGGCCCAGGCCTTTCCGAAGCAAGGAGTGATCGCATGGCTGAAGCCGATGTGCAGCCCGGAATCCTGACCCGCGCCGCCAGAGCCCTCCACCACTATGGCCACGCGTTCGAGGTGCGTGGCCTGCTGCTTTCCGAATACCTGCGAGACCGACGCCGTGGTGGGGCTACGCCCCCGGGCCTGGGCTGGAAGATCTGGAGAAACCCGGCGCGTTACGAGGATTTCCTCAACCTCGCTCGGTTCATCGAGGGAGGCGACAGCGTTCTTCTGGTCGATATTGGTGGCAACGCCGGTGACTGGGCCGGCGATTTCCGTGCCTTCTTCCCGGCCTCTGACATCGTGGCATTCGAGCCGGATCCGCGGGCTTTCGCAGCCTACCAGCGACGATTTTCCACCGACGCGAAAGTGCGGGTGCACAACGTCGCGCTCTCGAACGAGCGGCGGCAGGCGACTTTTCGCCTTGCGCAGAACACCGTGTACTCGACCCTCGAGGAATATGCCGCGACCCAGGCCGAGCGATCCATCCTCATGTCCGACGAATGCGTGGTTTCCGTGGAGAGCCTCGACTCGTTCGGTCTCGATGCCCAACGATACGACACGGTGGTGCTGAAAATCGACGTGCAGGGCCACGAGGTCGAGGCGCTTGCCGGAGCCGTCGCGACGCTCCCGGGAGTCGACGTCGTTCTCGCGGAACTCAGCTTTGCCGGCGAGTATGAAAAAAAGGTTCCGTCCTTCGCGCCCGCCTGCAAGATCCTGTGCGACGCCGGGCTTTATCCGGCAATATTCCAGTGCTATGGCCGGGAACTGGGCCCGTATGCCTTCGAGCGGGACGTGGTGTTCGCGAGGCAGGAACGCCTCGATCGTATCTATGGCTGGGCCTGAAGCCCCGCCGCCGGCCCCTCCCGTCGGCGAGTTCAGGATCACTGCAGGTCACGCTCGCGGATCCGCAACTCGTACATTTTCGCCCGCACGGCCGCGATGTATGCGGCCCGGATGCGGCATGCGATGTAGCCGCGGATTCCCTCCAGAAACCCGCCACGAACCAGGAAGTGATACGTGAACCACAACGCCGGCTCGAAGGGCAGCCGCAAGGCGATGAACTTGAGAAAGCGGCGTCGTTCCTGAGGGTTGCCGAACAGCCTCGGCCGGACGGACTCGAGGCCCCAGCGGCCGGTGCGGAGGAAGTCGAACCGAAGTCGTGCCTCCCACGAACTGTAACGGTTGTGTTTGTCGATGTAGGAGTCGAGCCGCTTGAAGTCGTCGTGGATCAGCGGCGTTCTCAGGGATGCGGTCGTGCCGTCCACGATCAGCCGCTCGTGGATTTCCATGTCCATGCCGCTCGGGTCGTCATCGACGAGGTGCTCGAATCGCGCCTGTCCCGTCCGGAACAGGAGCAGGGCATCGAAAGAAAACCCGCCGTACCGGAACCGCCTCCCCAGAAAGTGGAATCCCTTGCGGATGAAATAGGCCGTCGGTCCGTCGACCGCCCGCGTGGCCGCCGCGATTTCGTCCCACAGCGGCGGGGGAATCTGCTCGTCCGCATCCACGAGCAGGATCCACGGCGTGGCGAAGGAGAGGGTGTCGATCGCCCACTGCCGCTTCTTGGGATAGCCCCCCCGGTAGCGAAACTGGAGCACTTCCGCCCCTGCCGACCGGGCGATCGCGTCCGTGCCATCGGTGCTTCCCGAATCCAGCACGATCACCCTGGCTGCCGGACGGAGCGATTCCAGGCACCGACCGATGTTCACGGCTTCGTTGCGCGTTGCGACGATGGCGGTTACGGGGAGCGATCGGTCGGTCGGGGCACGCTGCTCCATCATGGGGCTCCGGTTGGACGAACGGGTGAAGATGCGAGGGCGGCGACGGCCTCTTCAAAACGGCTCCGCGACAGGTGCCGTTCAGCCCACGCCCGGCCAGCCGCCCCGGTCGATATGAGCTGCTCACCTGCGGCTTCCGAGAATTCGGCGATCGCCGCCCGCGCAGCGGAGAGGCCGTCGTCCGGGAGCAGCCATCCGCAGGCGAGCCGGCCGGCGTCCGTCGCAGGCAGGTCGTCGACGATGTCGTGACCGGGCGTGACGATCACGGGAAGTCCATATGCGAGTGCGTCACAGAGCGCGTATCCGAAGTTCTCACGATACGACAGCGAGATGAATGCATCGGACGCGAGGAAGGCATCGGCGAGGTCCGCGCCTTGAAGGGGCCCCACCACGTGCACCCGCTTTCGAACTTTTTCCGGGACGGCCGCTGCAACCTGATTGCGAGTAAGGTCGCCATCCATCCCCGCGACGAGCAGATGGCACGTATCCGCGGCGCCGGCCGCGAACGCCCGGAGCATGGCCAGCGGCCGCTTCATCGAGTGGAGCCTGCCCACCGAGAGCAGCAGGCGTGCATCCGACGGGATTCGAAAAAGCCCGCGGAAGTGATCGCGGCGCTCGTTCCTGGCCCCGAGGTCTGGAATGTCGACCGGCCAGTGGATCACGACACCGTTGTCTTTCGTCAGCCAGTGGTGCGCCTTCCGGTGCTCGCCCCGCGACGAAAACACGACGTGTTCGGCGTCGGCGAGGCAGCGGATTCCCCACAGCGAGAGCCAGAGCCGCTTCGCCGCCGCCCGGCGCCGCAGGCCCCACGGATCGAGGCAGCCGTGGGGAACGACCCAATACCGTCCCACGTGAAGGAGGGCCCGACCTCGTACCCAGGGCACGTGCGCTCGAAAAAGCGAGTGCGCGACGAGGAGGTTCGCATCACGCAGCAGCTCATCGCCCTGCTTCGAGGCGACCCGGGAGAGCAGATGGCAGTCCCGGAACAGGGGGCTCCGGCCACACGGAACCCGGTGGGCCCCGTCAGCGTCGCCAAGCCGGCGTCGATCGATTCGTCCGTCGTCGAAGGACAGGATCGGGGCGCGGAGCCCCCTCGAGAAATCGTTCACGGCGCGGTACAGCCCAGCCAGGCAAGGGTCGTGGGTGAGGCACACGTTCCAAGCTCGAACGGCGTTCATCACCTCGTGGCCGCCCTGGGCTCGAGAAGATCAGGATTCATCGTCGTGGTTTCGCCCGATGAGGTCGCAGAAACGGGCGAGCAGTCTTTCCTTGGTGAACCGCTCGGCGGCGACGGCACGAGCCCGCAAGCCGACACGATCCCGCTCTTCAGAGGTCATCGTCCTGGCCTCCCGGATCGCGGCGACGGTCTCCACCACGTCGCCGTGAGAGACATGCCAGCCGATCGTTTCCTCGTCCATGATGTCGGCGGCATGGCACGAACGTGGGCCAAAAAGCAGGATCGGACGACCGATCGCCATCGCCCCGTAGATCTTGCAGGGATGGATGATTCCCACCATCGCATCACCGATCGACACCACGTGGACGTCGGCCGCACCCAAGGTCGCTCCGAGGGCGTTTTTCGGCTGGTAGGGCAGCGACAGGATGTTACGGGCGCCTGCCGCGATCATCCGATCGACGTCCTCCTTGCCCGCCCCGCCGCCGATGAACACGAAACGGATGCCGTCGTCCGCCTCGAGCGCTTTCGCGGCTTCGAGAAGCGTATCGAGCGGATTGTGCGGGCTGTGGTTTCCGGAGTACATGACGACGAATTTGCCCTCGAGCCCATGGGCCGACCGGAACGAGAGCGGCGAGCCAACGGTTGAAGCGAGGTCGTCGTCGTGAGGCCACGGTGGGATGACCCGGAGTTTTTTCGCCACGTCCAACTTGGCGGACACCCGTTCCTGCATGAAGCGGTCGAGTACGACCACCGTGTCTGCCCGACGGAGCGTGCAGCGGTTGAGCCAGTCGAAGAGTCGCACGAACGGCGATGCCGGTGAGATGCGGCCGGCGGCCACCAACTGGTCGGGATTGAGATCCATGACCCACCACAGCAGGGACGCGTTGCGCAGCCGGGAAATCGCCGCGCCGCCCGCACCGGCGAAGGGCGGACTCGTGCTGGCGAGGACGGCGTCGACGCGTCCCAGGCAGAGGCCTCGCAGCATGGCCTGGGCCAGGAAAAGCACCTGCCCGAGCAAGCGGGCACGGATGGAGGACTTGCCGAAGCTCGAGAACGGCAGCCTCCTCACGTCAACTCCCCCGCGTATCTCTCGCCGTGGATACCGGGTCGATGGATCCTCGTAGCCGCGGGCCGACGTGTAGACGACGACCCTCCAGCCGCGATGCGCCATTTCCTCGGCGACGTCGGCCACGTGCTGGCCCACCGATGCGGGATCGGGCACGTACACCTGGCTGATGATGAGCAGGGTGCGGGTCGCCCTCCCCTGCGAGGCCTCCGCGGGAACCTGCGGATTGCGCTTCACCCGCCCGCTCTCACCGGCGGGTGTGAACCGTAGCCGGCTGGGATGCCCTGCCGCCACGTATCCAGAAACCGCGATTCGGCGAGGAAGCCGTCGCCCGGAATCGCCTTGGCCCCATGGCTGAATGAACTCGTGCCCATGCCCTGAATCGCAGCGTTGCTGCCCTGGGCACCGAGCGCATGGAACTCCTGCTCGATCCATCGATACGTGGCGGCGATTCCGTCGCGGAGCGAGGTGGAGGGTTCCCAGCCCAGATGACGCTTGATCTTCGTGTTGTCGCTGTTGCGGCCGGCGACACCCCGCGGAGCGTCGAGCTTGTACCTGCGCTCGAGCTTGATGCCCGCGACGTCTTCGGCGATGTCGACGAGCTGGTTGATCGTGACCATCTCGCTCGAGCCGAGATTGATCGGCTCGAGGACCGTCGAATCCATGAGTTTGCGGATTCCGAGGACGCAGTCGTCGATGAACATGAACGAGCGGGTCTGATGCCCGTCTCCCCAGATCTCGATGGTGTGGTCGCCGGACGCCTTCGCCGCGATCACCTTGCGGCAGATCGCGGCTGGGGCCTTCTCGCGACCTCCGTACCAGGTGCCATGAGGTCCGTACACGTTGTGAAACCGGGCCACGCGGGTCTGGATCCCGAAATCCTCCCGGAAGTGCCGGCACATGCGCTCGCTGAAGAGCTTCTCCCAGCCATACCCATCCTCCGGCAGTGCGGGGTAGGCGTCGGCCTCCGCGAGCGCCGTGACGTCGGGGTCGAGTTGTTTCTCGGCGTTGTAGACGCAGGCAGACGAGCTGAAGAAGAACCGTCCGACACCCGCCTCCTGTGCGGCGAGCAGCATGTGGGTGTTCGTGAGGACGCTCAGCATGCAGAGCGCCTTGTTGTTTTCGATGAAACCCATGCCCCCCATGTCGGCGGCGAGCTGGTAGACATCGCTGGCTTCCGAGCAGAGCTCCCGACAGACGGCGAAGTCTCGGACATCCCCGTCGAGGGCGCCGGCATGGTTCTCCGCGTCGTCGAACACCTGATACCAGTCTGCAAGCGGCTTGATGTCGGCAGCCCGGACCCGCACGCCCGGGATGCGAAGCAGCGAGGAGATGAGATGCCCGCCGATGAATCCCCCCGCGCCGGTGACGACGGCAATCTTTTCCGTTCCCATGAGGCGTTTCCCCGGGTGTTGTTGTGCGACCGACCTGCCCCCGGTAATGGTAGCGTCGCCCGGCCGGTTGTTCATCAAGTGATTCGCACGTCGGGTGGCGTGGCGGCCACACGACCCAGGGTCCAATCATAGGCCCCGCGCATGCGGCCGCAGATGGAGGGCCAGGAGAAGTCCCGCTGCATCCAGCCCCGCCCGCGGTCTCCCATCGCGCGGAGGGTCGAGGGCGGCGTCGACATCGCCCCGTCGAGACACTCCACGAGGCACCCGTCTCCCAGGGGGATCCGCCAGCCGCAGTCATGATCGACGATGCCGGGCCACGGCGCACCCAGTGTGGTGATCACGGGGCGGCCGCGGGCCAGCGCCTCGCCGATCACCATCCCGAAATTTTCGCTCGTGGTCGGCAGCACGAAGACTTCACACGCCGCGAACGCCGCTTCGCGATCGTCACCGTAGAGCGGACCGGCGAGCGTTGTGCGGTGCAGGACGCCAGACGAGTCGAGGATTTCGCACACCTCGTGATCATGATTCCGTTCCGCCGGCCCGGCGATCACGAGGTGCCATTCCGGATGGCCGGCCGCCAGCCGTCCCCACGCCTTTGCGAGCGAGGTGACCCCCTTGATGGGTTCGATGCGCGACAGAAACAGGAGCAACCGCCTGCCCGCGGTCTCGGGATATCGACAATGAAGGGCGGCGCACCGCCCGGCGGCGAGCCGCAGCGTCGAATCGTCCGGAACCTCGATCCCGTTGGGAATGACGGCGATCGGACCGCGGTATCCGAACGTGCGGATCGACCCCGCTTCTTCGTCGGACGTCGCGTGCATGAGGCTGCAGCGTCGGACGTTGCGGCCATCGAAGAGCAGTGACGCGAGTCGCTTCTTGAGCCGGCTCTTGGCCAGCCGTCGGGGCAGCAGCGAGCCACGTGGCGAGATCACCAACGGTTTGCCCCGGCGCACGGCCTCCTCGCAGGCAAGCCACCCCGGCGCCTGCCACATCGCGTGGGCGTGCACGAGGTCGTGATCGGCGACGAGATCGGGGAGAGCGGCGTGCAGGCTGCGGCTGTACCACATGGTGTGGCGGACGCTGGCCGGAAACGTCCTCACGTCGACGCCTGCCGCTGCGGCGGTCCGCACGGGATCGGCCAGGTCGCCCGCCAGCGTGGCGAGCGTGACCGGAGCCCCCGCACGCACGAGGCCGCCGCAGAGGGCGGGAACCGTCTCGGCGGGTCCGCCAGTGTGTCGCCAAAGCCCCGTGATCACGTGGAGGCTGGAGGGACCGGGGTGGTCGGGTGGCTCGCTCACGGGGCGCCCGTCGCGTAGCTGCCGAGCGCATTCCTCAAATCGCCGCCGCCGATCCTCGACAGGCGCCGCAGGTAACTCCGCCAATTGCCGGCTCGCCATGCCCACGCAGCAGCCATGCCTGGCCACGCCCCGCACGCCCGGTGCGAGGCGATCATGGTCGCGTGCTCTCGCCTGGATTCATCCGCCCGGAGCCGGCCCGCCTGGAGGGGATGCATGCGAAATGCCGCGACGGAAGCGGCGGTCGTCCTCTGGAAGCGGAATCCCTGCTCGGCCGCGCGAAACCAGAAATCGGCGTCGGCGACGAGCTGCCACCGCGTGTCGAATCCACGCAGTCGGCGGAACACCTCTCGGCGGAACACCGTTCCCTGCTGCAGGAGCGGGCTCATGCCTGCGCGGTAAAGACAGAGAAGGTGCGCCGGCCGCGCGGAGTGCCAGCGATGCAGATGACAACCTGCTGCATCGACGAAGTCCACGGGCCCGTACGTGACGTCGTGGTTCGCAGCCCCGACGAGGCGAGCCGCGAGCCCATCGACATACAGGATGTCGTCGGCGTTGATGTACGTCAGCCATTCTCCCTCGACCGCCTCCAGCCCGGCATTGATCGCGTCGTAGATGCCGGCGGGGGCGGGCGCCCATCGCCGAAGCCAGATCGGCGGTGCCATCTTCCGAGTGGCCATCGACGACGATGACGTCCGCCTCCACTCCGGGAATCTCGCGGAGCGCGCCCAGGGTGCTGCCGATGGTCGCGGCTGCATTTCTGGAGGGTACGACGATGCCCAGCCGCGGCATCATTCGCAGGCCCGGGCGGCCGCGGGCGCGTGAATCGCGGCCCATTCGCGGCTGAACGCGACGCGTCCATCGCGCATCACCAGCCACGGCTGGAGATCGGCGGGAAGAGACGGCTTGAGGATCTTCACTGCGAACATATTTTGCTGTCCGGGGAACAGCCACACGAAAGCCTTGTAGAACGGGATGAGCAGCCGCACCACGATCGCCTTGGGAGACCAGCCGCCCATGATCTCGTACGTGCTGCCGCGGGCATACTCGAATCGATGCTTGGCGTGAGGTGCGTAGCAGGAGATCGTCTTCTCGACCTCGCGTTCCGTCCAGCGGTAGATGAAGTTGGGAATCTCCGTGTCGCGGACGCCCCCGGCCTCGCAGTTGTTGTTGATTACGGCGGGATACTCGTAGACGTACGACAAACCGAGCGCTCCGAGGGCACGCATCGTGACACTGTCGCGGGATTCGAAGAAGATGACCGCCTTCCGTGCCACGCGGTAGAGTTCCAGCAATGCGGCGTGCGGGCTCGCGCAGTGATGCAGGACCGCGTGGACGACGGCGTAGTCGAACGCCTCGTCGGGCAGTTCCAGCCGCTCCGCGTCGAGCGCCATCGTTTCAAAGGGGTCGCAATCGGCCCGGGCGAGCGCCGACGCGACGTTGGAGATCGTCACCTTGCGGAAGCCGAGGGAGCGGAACACGTCGCGGTCGTTTTCTCCCCCGCCCACCACCAGCACGCTCGCGTCCGTGGACGGGATCCACCGCTCGATCGTCCGGCGGTAGAAGGCGATGCGGGGTTCGTGAAGCATGGCGCTGCCCGGCTCAGGAGTTCCGTGCGAGGACGTCACGATAGATCGACGTGAGACGGCCCGCATAGTGCGACCAGCGAAATTCCTCGGCCACGCGCTGCTGCGCCTGCCGGCCGAGCGATTCTCGAAGCGGCTCGTCGTCCGCCAGGCGCTCGATGGCGGAGGCGAGCGCTGCGGGGTCGCCCCGCGGCACCAGCCAGCCGTCCAGGCCGTGGCGTGCCGGCAGGCCGCATTCCCGGGTGGTGATCACGGGGAGCCCAGCGGCCATCGCTTCCATCGCGGACCTGGCGCACCCCTCGGCATGCGTGGGAAACACGTACAGGTCTGAGGTGGCGAGGAGCGTCTTGAGGTCGTCCTGCAGCAGCACGCCCAGGTACCGAATGCTGCCACGGAGGTTCATCCGATCCATCAGGGGCTTGCCCTCGGCCGCACTTCCCGCCACGAGCAGTTCGTAGGCGATGCCCCGCTCATCGAGCGACCGGCACGCCTCGGCCATCTCGCAGGCTCCTTTTCGCAGGCCGAACGCGCCCGTGAAGAGCAGCCGTATCGGTGAGGACCGGGCATAGTCCCGTTTCAGGCCGATGAAGTCTTCACGCACCCCGAGATACACCGTCGCGCATCGTGCCTCCGGAAAGCCGGCGGCAACAAACGAATCCCGGACGTAATCAGAGTTGAGGATCACGACGTCCGCAGCGGAGCAATCGTCGAGCACGAGCCGCCAGAACGGCGAGTTCATGCCCATCCGGAAAGGCAGTCCTTGACGGGTGTAGATGGGGCCGAGCGTGCGTTCCATCTCGGTGGGATGCGCGATGCTGTGGTCCACGATGATCCTCATGCCCCGTCGTCGGGCCGTCGCAATCGCCCCGCCCTGCCCGGCTCCACTGCGCACGTGGAAGATGTCCGCGGAGTGGAGGTGACGCCGCGAGGCATAGCCGAACAGCCGCCACGTGAGGCGATTCGTGGCGCAGTAGGGCAGGATGCCGTACTCACCCAGCCGGGTCCCCGCCTGGGAGAGACCTTCCGCCAGCCCGCACGTGTGGATCCTGCTACGCGGGAGCCGTCCATCCGCCAAACGGGCCTGCAGGCGACGATCGAGGTTCGGCCGGCCGATCAGTCCGCCTGCCAGGCGAGCGACCGGGGCCATCACGCGGGATGGAACCCAGCCCGTCACCACGCGCACGTCGAGCCCCGCGTCGAGCAACGAAACGGCGGTCTCGATCGCGTGGATTCGCCCCACTCCCGAACTCACGATCACGCGCATCGGCCGTGATTCACGGCTCACTTCCCGAACACCTCCGCGGGGAGCAGCGTCGTGCAAATGTGCCGCAGGGAGTCGGCGAACGCAGCCGGACCGAACAAGCCGGCCCTTTCCAAGCTGGCAGCTTCCGCGCGAGCAAGCTGCACCTCGTCGAACGCCGCGAGTTTCAGCAGGGCATCGCTGAGGGCGGCCGGATCGCCGGGCGAGACCACGAGCCCGTTGGCGGGCCCTACGAGTTCGCTGCTCGACCCCACGGCCAATGTGGTCAGCAGGAGGCAGCCGGCGGAAGCGCCCTCATGGAGTGCCAACGGCCAGTTGTCGTCGCGGCTGGGCATCACGCAGATGCGGGCGGCTCCGACCGCCCGGGCGACGACTTCCGGCGGGCTGAATTCCACATGCCTCACTCCGGCACGGCCCGCTGCCAGCCCGCCGAGCGGGCCGCTGCCGAACATCTCGAGCTGCCAGCCTGCCCCGGCGAGGCCGGAACGTTCGAAGGCCTCGAGCAGCACGTCCACGCCCTTGCGGTGAATCATCTGTCCGACGAACACGATCCTCTTGGATCGCGAGGCGAGCGGAGTATCCGAGCG